>JAKQKF010000036.1 GCA_029560815.1 bacterium | reverse complement strand
GGCCAGGCTTTCGGCGGCGAGGCGGACGACAAGGGCGTTGACGCCCGATTTTTGGGAGAGGTAAAAACCGGGATTGGGGTTGCTCCAGCCGCCGAGGAGAAAGGAGCCGCTCCACGCCGGCGGGTCCGGCGCGGCTCCCTTTTGCAGCATCGCCCGCCAGGCCTCGTCGGTAAGGCGGTCGTTCATCGGGTGGACGAACTCGTACCAGGAGTAGCCCGCCCCGCGCGTCACCACCAGCTCGCCCTCGATGCGGCAGATGACGTAAAGGGTGAAGGGATAGCCGACCCCCTCCTCCAGGCAGGTCATGGAGTTGAAATCGCTGTGCACATCGGCGATGACCGGCATGACCTCCTCGCTGAAGGGCGAGGGGCCGGAGATACCGGGCTGGTCGGAGAATTCGGCCAGCCTCTGCAGGGCGAGTCCGAACTGCAGGATGGTCTGGTACTCCTCGCTGCTGATGGGCCGCTCGAGCAGCTCCTTCTCCGCGATCCCTTTCAGCTGCTGGGCCAGCACCTCGAAATCGCCGAGGTGGCGCGCGAATTTGGCTGTGAGCAGACCGCGCTGCTCCAGTCCGGTGATGAGAAAGCGGGCGAGGGCGGCGATGCGGCCGAAGAAATGGGGATTGGGCTCGACGAAGCCCTGCCGCAGCAGGTTGGCCGCATGCAGCGACTTTTCAGTGCCGCTCTGCTTGGCGTAGAGGATGGTGTCGTGGCGCAGCTCCGCCCAGGAGCCGAGGGCGGCGTAGAGCTCCTTGTCGACCCAGGCCGGGTTCTGCATGAAGGGGGGATAGCCCGCCCCCTTGGCCAAGAGCAGGGGCATGAGGCTGTAGAGCCAGTTCCAGTAGAGGTTTTGCGCCCAGGTTTCCGCCGGACAGGCCTTGAACTCGGCGCGCAGCTCATCGAGGCGTTGTTTGTAGGCGGCGTTGGCCATTTCGCCCTGCTCTTCAAGAAGGCTGTAGGCGCGTTCGGAGCCCAGCACCGCCATGACGTCGAGGCCGGTGGGCATGAAGCGGTCGGGGATGTTGTTGAAAACGAGCTGGTCGAGGACGTAGCTGTCGGGGATGAAGCGCTGTCCCATGAGGCGGAAGCCCTTGGGCTGGCCGGGATACTCGATCAGCGGTCCCGGCAGGGCCAGCGCCGCCGCGAGGAAGGAGTTGAAGCGGGGTTCGGCGCCGATCTGGTTGACATCGAGGCCGCGAAAGTCATCGCCGTAGATCCGGCGGATCAGCTCGAGGTAGGCGAGGGGGGTGGTGTCGTCCGACTTGCCGACAAAAAAGACGGTGGGGGCGTAGATGCGCTCCCAGACGGTGAGGGCGGGCTCGCCGTTGATGGTGAGCCGCTCCATGGCTTGCAGCAGGAGGAGGGCGCTGAGGGTGGCGCGGTGGTTGAGGGGCGCGAAGAGGGGGTCCGGATCGGCGGCGAAGGTCATGCGCCCGAGCCACATCATGGCGCGGAAATAGCGGGCGAGAGAGTCGCTGCGGGTGTAATGGCCGCGGACGATGTACTGGGTGTAATCCTCCTCATAGTGAAAGATGGGCGAGGCGGCCGGCCCGTTGTGGCTGCGGATGAGGCTGCACTCGGGAATATAGCTGCCGCCGTTGATTTTCGGGTCAAAGGTGGAATCAAGCATGCATTTGGCGACGATGAGATAATCCATGGCCTGATGGATGGCGGCGCGGGTCGAGTCCTCGTTCACAGCGGGGTACTGCTGGTACTGGACGATCTCGAGGAGTCCGCTGAGGAGCCGGTCGAGGTCGCCGTAAAAATGGGCCTCCTCGATCTCCATGAGCATGTGGTCGAAGATGAGGTGGAAGGAGTGGAGGAGGGCGTCGGTGGTGACGAAGATGGGGATATTCTGCTCGCGCGCCTCGTTGTAGAGGTCGTACATCTCCTTGTAGCCGCTGTGGTCGCCGCTGCGTTTGGGGGTGACGAAAAAATGGTTGCGCGCGAGGAGGTCGCGCTCGGCAGCGTCAAAGCTGAAATCGCCGGCGTTGACCACATTGCTGAGGTCGGGAGCGACGCTGTAGCCCTCCGCCGCCGGCAGAATGAGCGAGGGCTGCGGGAGATAGGTGCCGAATTCGGTCTCGACCGGGCTGGTGATCTCGGCGATCATCTGTGCAGAGAGGGGCGGGACGCCGGCCAGAAGCGCCAGCGCCAGAATGGTTTTCAACGCGCGGGATTTCATGACGACCTCCAGGCCCGCTGCGGGCCCGCTAATGCTCTCCCCCTTATTTGAAATATGCACAACGGGGGGCATAAATTCAAGCAGATTTTTTCCGCCGGGGTGCAATAAACCAGCCTCGAATGGGAGTTACATATGCAAAAGGCCGGCCCCCCCGGATATGCTGCGCTAATCCCTGACTGCGGGAGTATGACCCATGTCCAGACTCGAAATCATCGGTTTGATCGTCAGCTACGTCTACGCCTTTTCCCTCATGACCATCGTCGAGGCGGCAGGCAAGCGCCTGCGCTGGCCGCAGGACCTCAGCCGCAAGATCATCCATATCGGCGCCGGGATGTGGGTCTGGGGCATCCTCTGGTTCTTCGACGAGCTGCGCTGGGGCATCATCCCCTTCGCCACTTTCATCCTGCTCAATTATATCTTTTACAAACGCCAGACCTTCTCCCAGATGGATACCGAGAAATCCTCTCCCGGGACGGTATATTTCGCCCTCGCCATCACCCTGCTTTTTCTCTGGCTGTGGCGACCGGCCGGACCCGTCGATCCCGTCCCGGTTGGTATCGCCGGCATCATGGCGATGACCTGGGGGGATGCCTTCGCCGGACTGATCGGCA
>JAKQKF010000155.1 GCA_029560815.1 bacterium | reverse complement strand
CATCGATGATGTGCGCATCAGCGGCCGCCGGCAGGATCTCATCCCCCTCGGCACGGCGGTGAAGCGGCGGGACTCTGCTGCGCTGCAGCCGCAAAGCCTGCACATTTACCCCAATCCGGTCTCCCTATCGCGGCAGCCCTGGATTACCATCAACACGGCCGCCGTTCCGGCTGGACCGGCCACCTTGACGCTTTTCAATCTTCGCGGCCAGGCGGTCATCAGCCGGGAGATGGCGGGATCACCCTCGCGCCTGTTGCTGCATGAGAGCCGGGGTGGACCGCTTCCCGCGGGCACCTATCTCCTCCAGCTCAAGAGCGGACAGCATATCATCAGCCGCAGTCTGACCCTGTTCCAATAAACCACCGTGGATTCCGGACAGGTCGGGGGCATTCTCAATTCCCAACTTGCAGAGCCAGAATGTATGCCTTCATGTTAATTCTCTTTTTTCTCTCCGGTTTTGCCAGCCTTGTCTATGAGGTTTTGTGGACCCGCCTGTTCGGGTTGCTGCTGGGCAATACCACCCTTGCCATCAGTTGTGTTCTGGCCGCTTTTTTTACCGGTCTCGCCCTGGGCGGCCGCTACTTCGGCCGCCGCGCTGATCTCCATTCCCGTCCCCTTTTCCTCTTTGCCGCAATGGCGGCAGCCATATTTGTCAGCGGTCTGCTCATTCTGCTGCTGCGCGGGCCGGTCCAGGCCCTCTTCACCTGGGCCCATCCGTGGCTGGTGCCGCATCCCTTGCTCTACTATCTGATCAGATTTGTCATTGCTTTCATGGTGATGCTGCCGGCCACCTTTTTCATGGGCGGCACCCTGCCGGTGATGAGCAGGGCTTTCATCCGCGGCCGGCAGCGGGGCGCAGGGCAGCTGGGATGGCTCTACGGCATCAATACCCTGGGCGGGATGGCCGGATGCCTGGCCACGGCCTTTTTCTTGCTTCGCTTTTCGGGTTTTACAGCCGCTTATGCGGCGGCGATGGCCATCGATGTTCTCATCGCATGCGCAGCATGGTTGCTCGCCCGCAGTTCGGGGGAGTCAGCCATCAACGCACCCGGCCGCTCGCGGATTTCCCTGAGTGCGGCCGAGAGGGTGATCCTGACCGCCATGGCTCTCTCCGGCTTTATCGCCATGTCTTACGAGGTGCTTTGGAGCCGCCTCCTGGTTTTTATCCTCACCAACGCCACCTACTCCTTTTCCATCATGCTGGCCGCCTTTCTGGCCAGTATCGCCTTGGGCGGCTTCGCCGGCGGTCGCTGGGCGGAGCGCACCGCCAACCCCCGGCGCTTGCTGGGCCTGCTTGAGATCGGGGCGGGCCTATGCGCGGCACTGGCCTTCCTGCTTCTTCTGTACCTTCCGCAGCTGCAGCACCATTTCTTCATGCCCACGGCCATGACCTCCTGGTGGGAATGGAACGGCATCCGTTTTCTGCAAGCCTTTCTCGTCACCAGCCTGGCGGGCTTGTTCCTCGGCGCCACCTTTCCTGCCGGATACAGAGCGCTCTCGGACGGCCCGGAACAGACCGGAACCAAAGTGGGTGAACTCTACTTCTATAACACCCTAGGCGGCATTCTGGG
>JAKQKF010000028.1 GCA_029560815.1 bacterium | reverse complement strand
ATGCCATTTGTGCATGAAAGTGGAGGTGTCGGCGATGCCGTTCCAGTACCATTCGGCGTAGCCGCCCTTGCGGGTGAAAGCCGGCACCGAATAGAGCCCCCAGTGGATGAAGATGCCGAATTTGGCGTCGCGGTACCACTGAGGAGTCGGCCTGGCGTCGAGGGATTTCCAGCTGGCGGCATAACGCTCCTGCGCCGGGGCGATCGCGGCCAGCAGCAGAATCAGGAGAATCGATTTTTTCATTTTTTCCTCAATATTTCTCGCGCCGGGACGCAGAGACGCAAAGAGAGCACAAGCCAGCACCTTTTTCTCTCTGCGCCTCCGCGGCTCTTCGCGAGATATTTTCTTTAAAACATCACCGTCACACCAAAGGTGTTGATATTGCCGAGCAGGCCGATGTCGCGGAAAGCGTAATCGATCTTGACGCCGGCATTGCCGAGTAGAAAGGACTCGACGCCGGCACCGAAGGTCGGGCCGAACTGGGAGTGGTTCATAAAGAGAGCCTTGTAGCCGCCGCGCAGGAAGAGCCGGCCGAAACCGGCCGAGGTGAAGGCGTACTGGGCGCCGAGATTGATCGACTCGTTGTTGTTGTTGGGATGGATCGCATCCAGCGCGAGGATCAGCTCGTGGTGGTCGGTGTAAAAGGGCGTCAAGGAGGCGCCCAGGCGGAAGATCAGAGGCAGCTCCCATTCGGAGAGGTGGAAGCGGCCGGGCACATCGCTGAAATTGCCGTTCTCATTATCGAGGATATCGATCGGATTGACCAGGTCGATGCCGTCGTAGCGCAGGCGTGAGCCGTAATTGGAGATGCTCATGCCGATATGGAGCCCCTGTTCGCGACGGCCGTTGGGCGAGAAGAAATAGGTATTGATGATCACGCCCAGATCGATGGCCATGGCGGAAGCGTCGGTATGCCAGATCGAGGAGCGGACATATTTGGCCGCGCCGCCGAAGGAGAACCAGTTGGTCAGTTTGCGCGCATAGGCGAGACTGAAGGCCATGTCGCTGGCTGAAAAGAGTTCGCCGGTGCCCTCCTGCATGGCCATGGTGGTCACCTTCATGTCGCCATAGTTGACGGTGGTGAAGCCGAGAGAGAGGGTGCCGTAATTCTGCAGATTGAGGCCGACGCCGGCGAAGGAGGTCTTGATGCCGGCGATCCAGGGCTGGTAGACGAAGAGAGCCTGGTTTTTC
>JAKQKF010000023.1 GCA_029560815.1 bacterium | reverse complement strand
GATGGCAAATAAACTTTAACATCAAATCCGGGAATCTTTACAGTCACAGGCTTTTTCACCAAACAAAGCAACCTCCAGATCACCAAACGTACCATGACCCGAAGCGGCGATCTGCGGAAGCCTTCGTGCTGATGCAAGTATTTAATCTTGGCAAACAAATCATCTCTCATTTACAAAAAATCAACTGGAGTTAACCTAATTCCATGCTTGTATCTGCTTTGTCATAAGCCCATAAAACAAAAACGCCTGTCACCACTATCAGCAGCAACAGGCCAATATTAACGGGGCGCGATCTCATGATGCGTGGCGGATTATGTCGTTTCAGCTGCAATTTCTGGTAAAAAGGCCCATGCCGTGGCATGGGCCTCCGCGATGTCATGCCTTTTCCAGTGGATTGGTGAAATATCGGCATATTCTCACTAAAATGCAATGGTTTTAATCAGCCCGGGCAATGTCAGAGGGATCGGGAGCTAATGGACTAACCAAAGTAGTCATGGCTGCACTGGGTGGGAACCAGAAAATGGCCGCGCAGGTAGGAGCCAGAGGTTGTGGGTGGGGACCAGACTGGTAGGCTGCGTGGGGACCAGACCAGCAGATTGGGTGGGAACGAGAATGGCCGGGCGGAGGCCGGCGATCAGCGCAGCCGCACCTCCCGGTCGTATTCCGCCCCTTCGATCGTGAGCCTGTACCAGGTGAAATCCCCCTCCTTCAGCCGCCAGGTGACTGTGCAGCGCAGCGGCATGCGGATGCCCGCCAACTCACCATGACCTCCCTCCTCCACACGGACCAGCCAGGGCTCGAGGGTCGATCCCTCCTTGCGGTAGTAATAGCGGTCGGCGATAAAGCTGCTGAAATCCCCCTCCGGAGTGAAAGTGAATATGCCGGAGGCGGTGACACCGCCGTAACTCATGACCGCTTTAGCCGAGAGGGAATCGACCGCCTCCCAGGTGATGTACGGGCTCAGCGCCGCCGAGGGGAACCAGACGGTCTCGGCCAGCCAGCGCAGCATGGTCCCCTGGTCGGTCTCGGCACCGCTGGCATTGACCACCGGCAACACGGAGAGGAGCTTGATCACCATCCTCCCCTTGCCGTCCTGGTACATGTCCCGGCCGGCGAGGTGCAAAAGCGGCATCATCTTGACATCGGCGACCCAGATGAATCCCGGCTCCGCAGTGCGGAAGTACTGATCCGAGACCACCGGCAGCCAGGGTCCGCCCGGTTTGTTGAGCATCTCGCCGCGCTGGCGCAGATGAACGAGCTGAATGGCCTCCCGGCCAACGACGCCGCTGCGGATGAGCCAGCGCTGCACCGGCTCCGGCAGCGAGGCGATCGTCCCGGAGGTCACCATCTCCCCTTCCGGCAGAGTCGAGGGCAGAAAAGCGGCCAGCTCGCTGTCCACGATGCGGTAGAAGCTCCAGCGGCCCCAGACGAGAGCGAGTAGTATCAGAAGAATCAACGCTGCGATAATAATCAAAATTATCCGGCTCATTATTTTACCTTGTTTTCCAGAAACCAGGCATAGGTCCGGCGAATCCCCTCCTCCAGGCCGATCCGGGGCCGCCAGCCGGTCGCGCGCAGCCGGCTGACATCGAGGAGTTTGCGCGGGGTGCCGTCCGGCTTGCTCTTGTCGAACTGGATCCCGCCCGCATAGCCGGTGACCGTTTTGATCAGCTCCGCCAGCTCGCGGATGGTGAGGTCCTCCCCGACGCCGATGTTGAGGATCTCGTCGCGATCGTATTTGTTCATGAGAAAAACGCAGGCGTCGGCGAGATCGTCGACGTGGAGAAACTCCCGGCGCGGCGAACCGGTGCCCCAGATGGTCACATGGGGCTGATTGCCGGTTTTGGCTTCGTGGAAGCGGCGGATGAGAGCGGGCAGCACATGCGAGGTCTGCAGATCGAAATTGTCGTTGGGACCGTAGAGGTTGGTCGGCATGACCGAGAAGAAATTGCAGCCGTACTGCGCGCGGTAGGCTTCGCACATCTTGATGCCGGCGATCTTGGCGATGGCGTAGGGCTCGTTGGTGCTCTCCAGCAGTCCGGTCAGGAGATACTCCTCGCGGATGGGCTGGGGCGCCAGCTTGGGGTAGATGCAGGAGCTGCCGAGAAAGAGCAGCTTTTTGACGCCCTGCTGATGGGCGGCGTGGATGAGATTGGCCTGGATCTGCAGGTTCTCATATATGAACTGGCCGCGGAAGGTGTCGTTGGCGAGGATCCCGCCCACTTTGGCGGCGGCGATGATGACATACTCGGGCCGCTCTGACGCCATGAAGCGGAAGACCGCCGCCTGGTCGAGGAGATCGAGCGCCTCCAGCGGGCGCACGAGCAGGTTGCGAAAACCCTTCCCCTGCAGATTGCGCATCAGGGCCGATCCCACCATGCCGTTGTGGCCAGCGATGTAAATCTTGCTTTTCTTTTCCATGGCGCTCCCGCTCAGTATCCCCTGCGTTTCACCTTTTCCAGATCGGCCTGAACCATGAGATGCACCAGCTCGGGCAGAGTCGTCTTCGGCGCCCAGCCCAGAACATTCCGCGCCTTGCTCGCATCCCCGACCAGCAGATCGACCTCAGTCGGGCGGAAATAGTTGGGATCCACGGCTACGCGCACCACCCCGGTTTTGGGATCGACGCCCTTTTCCTCCCGCCCCGTCCCGGTCCAGTCCAGCTCCACGCCGATCTCGCGGAAGGAGAGATCGGCGAATTCGCGCACGGTGTGCATCACCCCGGTCGCGAGGACGTAATCCCCGGGTTCGGGCTGCTGCAGCATCCGCCACATGCCCTCGACATACTCGGGGGCGTAACCCCAGTCGCGCTGCGCGTCGAGGTTGCCGAGGTAGACGGCCTCCTCGAGGTTGTGGGCGATGCGCGCCACCGCGCGGGTGATCTTGCGGGTGACGAAGGTCTCGCCGCGGCGGGGCGACTCGTGGTTGAAGAGGATGCCGTTGCAGGCGAAGATGTTGTAGGCCTCGCGATAGTTGACGATAATCCAGTAAGCGTAGAGCTTGGCCACGCCGTAGGGCGAGCGCGGGTAAAAGGGCGTGGTCTCGTTCTGCGGGATCGCCTGCACCTTGCCGTAGAGCTCGCTGGTCGAGGCCTGGTAGAAGCGGGTGGCGAGGCCGGTCTCCTTGATGGCATCGATGAAGCGCAGGGTGCCCATGGCATCGGTCTCGGCGGTGTATTCGGGCAGCTCGAAAGAGACCTTGACGTGGCTCTGGGCCGCCAGATTATAGATCTCGTCGGGATGGATCTTTTCCAGCAGCCGGTTGAGGTTGCTCGAGTCGGTCAGATCGCCATAGGAAAGGAAGAAGCGCTTGTCGTGGAGCGCCTTGTCGTTGAAGAGATGGTCGATGCGGCCGGTGTTGAAGGAGCTGGAGCGGCGGATGATGCCGTAGACCTCGTAGCCTTTTTCGAGCAGCAGCTCGGCGAGGTAGGAGCCATCCTGTCCGGTGATGCCGGTGATGAGGGCTTTTTTCATAAGTACCCTTCGACGCTCAAGATGATTGAATCTCGTTTGACGATCAGCGTTTAACCAGAGGCAAAGTCAGTGGCGGGATATTCATCCGCGAGGTAGTGGCATGTACCAATTCACGAAAGAAGGGCCAGATATTTATCGGCAAACTGGCTTCTTTATAAACAGCAAAATATTCCGGAGTCATATCACGATGGCTGGAAAAATAGATGAGATAAACAGCCGATATTTTAATAGCGATTTTGCGTTGAGAATTCCTGCCGACAAGTTCACAGGAGTGTCGGATCCGGAATCCAGATTCGTCCGGAGAAAAGTCTGATTCACTTTGAATACTTATCTTTAAACCACCATTGAATTCAGCCGAATTAGACTTTGCAGCCATTTCGACAAGTTGAATGCTGCGCAAATCGATCCCCTGTATAAAACGTCGATACTCTTCGGGACTCGGTCCCTTGAGGGCTGATTTAGCCGCATTTGATGTCATAGATATTTTCCTGTTCAGCGACCACGTTCCAATTTGTGCCTTCTATCAGGTATTGCATGGATTGCATAGACAACACCATATCTTTCATTCGCTGGCACAAGAGCTCCATCTCTCCCGACATAGACAATCGGGTCATCCTCTGGGAAAGCAGCATAAGACAATATTGGTTCAGAGTCGTATTGGTGCGCTCCGCCTGTTCGGCCAACTCCCGATGGAGATCGGCAGGAATTCTCAGCACAAAACGGCCGCTGTATGATTTCATTTCCTCTTCCACGGGCTCAGGAATATCAATGCCTTTTTCTAGATAATCCTGAAACAAAAACTCTTTAACAACCTGCAAATCCGCGATTGCTTCCTCTATGGTCTCGCCATCGCCGAGGAATGCAGCCTTTCCCAGTTGTCGGATATAAGCACAATAACCTCCCCCCTCTTCCTCAGGAATACGTAAATACTCGACAGGGTAGTTCAAATTCAGGTAATAATCCAGTTTCTGCTTGTTCACTCTTTTGCCTCGACGACAATATTAATAGCCGGTAAAACAAATTTTTTAATATATAAACCTTTAACGCGTTTGCCCCCTTTAACAGGCAAGGTAAACTCGCCAGCGGCGCCAAAAGGTTGCTTGCCTATAAGAGAATTGTGATGTACAACAATGTGCGATCCCGGCTTGCGTTCATAGCACAAACCATAGCGATCAAGAACAGACAAGACTTCATCCTTATCGACTTCGGCAGGGCCGCGCTGCCAGCGTTCGAGGATCTTATCGATCTTTGTCATTATTGATCTCTTTAATATACTATATATAGTATAAAATTGCAAGCCGATAATATCAATTAAAAATCAGCCCGTTAAATAAAATACTAAAAAATAGAAAAGGGAGTCCCGGCACTGGAACTCCCTTTGATCAGAGATCACTTACGCCTTGACGATATTGCCGTCGCCGAGTTTGCCGTAGAGTTTGTAAACATTGCGGGTATCGATGATCAGTTTGGCATGCTTGCGCACCAGCTCATAATCGACATCGGTATGGTCGGTGATGACGATGATCACATCGTACTTGCTGATGTTCTCGGCGGTGAGCGGAATGCTGCTCATCTCGTACTGATACTTGCGCGTTGCCGGCAGCTTGGCGACAAAGGGGTCGTGATAATCGACTTTGCAGCCGCGCTCGTGGAGGATTTCGATCACCTTGAAGGCGGGAGTCTCGCGCATATCGTCGATGTCTTTTTTATAGGCGGCGCCGAGGATCAGCACTTTGGCGTTTTTGAGGCTCTTGCCCTGCTCGTTGATCGCCTCGAGGGTCTTCTCAAAGACGTAATAGGGCATATTGGTGTTGATCTCGCCGGCCAGTTCGATGAAGCGGGTGGGCATATCGAACTCGCGCGCCTTCCAGGTCAGGTAAAAGGGATCGATCGGGATACAGTGACCGCCCAGGCCCGGTCCGGGATAGAAGGGCATAAAGCCGAAGGGCTTGGTGGAGGCGGCCTTGATCACCTCCCAGACGTCGATGCCCATGCGGCTGAGGATCTGTTTCATCTCGTTGACCAGGGCGATGTTGACGCTGCGGAAGATATTCTCGAGCAGTTTGGCCGATTCGGCGGCGCGGGTGCTGCTGACCGGCACCGGGGTGGTGACATAGCCGTAGAGCGTGATGGCGCATTCGCGGGCGTAGGGGTCATCGGCGCCGACGATTTTGGGGGTGGTGCGCATGGAAAAGTGCTGGTTGTTCGGGTCCTCGCGCTCGGGCGAAAAGGCGACCCAGAAATCGACATTGCACTTTTTGCCGGACTCTTCGAGGATCGGCTTCATCACCTCGTCGGTGGTGCCCGGCCAGGTGCTCGACTCGAGAATGAACATCTGCCCCGGGCGCAGGTACTTTTTCAGCTCGTGCGAGGTATCCTCGATGTAGGAGAGGTCGGGCTCGCGGTGCTCGTCGAGCGGCGTCGGCAGGGCGATGAGAATGACATCCGCCTCGGGGGATTTGGCGAAATCAGCGGTGTATTTCACCTTGCCGAGGGCGTTGATCTCCTCGATATCCTTTGCGGGGATGTGCTTGATGTAGCTCTTGCCGGCGCCGAGCTTGTCGATCTTGCTCTGATCGATGTCGAGGCCGATGATGGAGAAACCCTTGCGTGCGAACTCGATGAGCAGAGGCAGTCCTACATAGCCCAGTCCCACGATGCCCAGCACAGCCTGTTTGGAATCAATCTTTGCTTTGAGGTCCATTGTCGTGTCTCCGCACATTTGGTTGGGGTTTATACTTTTGACAAACTTGCAGTTTCAGGAAACCTTACTCCCCTTGCATCCATTGTACCACTTTTTCCAGGCCGTTGCGGAAATCAATCTGCGGCTCATAGCCGAGGAACTGGCGGGCCTTGCCGATATTGGCCAGGGAGTGCTTGACGTCGCCGGCACGCGGGGTCGAATAGTTCGCCGTAATCTGCGTGCCGAGCAGCTCGTTGATATACTGGATGAGGGTATTGATGGTGATGCGCCGGCCGCAGGCGATGTTAAAGACCTCACCCCGCAGATCCTCCAGTCCCCCCTCGCAGGCGAGGAGGTTGGCGTGGACGACGTTGCCGACATAGGTAAAGTCGCGGGACTGTTCGCCGTCGCCGTGGACGAGGGGCTGCTGGCCGCTGCGGATCATGTCGACAAATTTGGGGATCACCGCTGAGTACTGCGAATAGGGGTCCTGGCGCGGGCCGAAGACGTTAAAATAGCGCAGTGAGACGGTCTCGAGGTTGTAGATGCGGGTGAAGACCTGGCAGTATTTTTCGCCCGCCAGCTTGGCCACGGCATAGGGAGAGAGCGGCTTGGGGAGCATATCCTCGGTCTTGGGCAGGGTCTCGAGATCGCCATAGATCGACGAGGAGGAGGCGTAGACCAGGCGTTTGACTTTGGCGTCGCGGGCGGCGTCGAGCACATTCAGGGTCCCGACGACGTTGACCTCGTTGCTGGTGATGGGGTCCTTGACCGAGCGCGGCACCGAAGGCAGGGCCGCCTGGTGGAGGACGAAATCGACGCCCGACACCGCCTCGCGCACGGTGTGGTAGCTGCGGATGTCGCCCTCGAAAAGTTCGATCCGGTCGAAGAAGGGCTTGATATTTTCACGCTTGCCGGTGGCAAAGTTGTCCAGTACCCGGACCTTATCACCACGCTGCAGAAGGGCTTCGACGATATGGGAACCAATGAAACCAGCCCCACCCGTGACCAGATAGGTTGCCATGGCGACTCCGAATTGGGTATGCTGACAGATCCAATGAAAGTTAAGGAACAGCGAGGCAGTAAAAATCCCCTTATCCGTAAAAGTAATAATTTTTGGGATATAATCCAAGCGGATAGTAGCGGGACGCGGAATTTTTTTGCGGTTCAAGAAGGGATTTGCATGGCATATGCGGGCCGCTGGAGCGAGCGCGGAGGGACCGGAAAGAGGCAGCAGGTGCGGATGGCGCGCAGGCCGGGCGCAGCTTGAGCCGGAAATCCGGTTTCATTGCTGCACTATTTGCGCACCCTGAGGACCAGCCCGGTTCGGATACGGCCGGCGGCTAAAGCGCTTCGACGATATTGTCGCCCATGCTGACCAGCACCGATTTGCCGATGGCGGGGATGTGGACGACGAAGAATTTCTCGCCGCGCTGGCCCATCAGCACCCCCTCAAGCCCGGCCAGCGGGCCCGAGCTGATGCGCACCGCCGTGCCCGGCAGCAGGCCCGGCTGCACCTCCACCTCGACCCCGGTGGTGAGAATGCGGCGGATGGTTTCGATCTCGCCGTCGCGCACCGGCGCCGGCACGTTGTTGAAATTGACAATCCGGACCACGCTCGGCGAGGTCAGGACGTCCCAACGCCGGTTATAGGCGATGCGTGCAAAGATGTAGCAGGAAAAAAGGGGCTCCTCCACCCAGCGGCGGCGGTCTTTCCACTGGCGGAGGGTCGTTTTGATTGGCAGATAGTTCTCGATCCCTGCCCCGTCAAGGCTGAGTTTGGCCTTTTTTTCATGGCGGGGCCGCGTGACAAAGGCATACCAGAGGGGCTGGGATTCATTGATTCTGTGCTCGGACACAGCCGCATTTCCTTCTCATTTTGGTCCGTGGCTTCCGTTCAATCCGGTCTGTGCTGATTCAGCAGGAGTAGAGAAGCGATTTGCCGTGATCAGGCCTGTTTCCCCCCCTCTTTCGGCTGTTTCGCTTTGCCGGAGCCGCCCTTGCCGCTTTTATCCTTGTCGCGGTAATAGTCGCTGTAGTAATAGTGCTGATAGTACGAGCCGTAGACCTGTTCGGCGGCGATGCCGTTGAGGATGGCGCCCAGGATCGGGGCACCGACGCGCTTGAGCTGCTCATGGGCGCGCACGGCCGCCTCGCGGGCGGTGTCGCCGGAGTGAATGACCAGCAGCACTCCGTCGACCAGCGGCGAAAGAATCGAGGCATCGGTCACGGCCAGGGCCGGGGGCGAATCGATGAGAACGATGCTGTAGCGTTTGCGCGCCTCCTCGAGCAGCTTTTTCATCGCCTCGGAGCCGAGGAGCTCGGCCGGATTGGGCGGGATCACCCCGCAGCCGAGCACATCGAGATCGGGCAGCACCTCGATCGGGCGCACGGAATCCTTGAGCAGGGCGCGGCCGACCAGGATGTTGGTCAATCCGCTGCTCTTGTCCAGGCCGAAGAGACGGTGCTGGATGGGCTTGCGCAGGTCGGCGTCGATCAGGAGGGTGCGGTTGCCCATCTGGGCGAAGGTGATGGCCAGATTGGCGACGGTGGTCGATTTGCCCTCCTGCGGGCCGCTGCTGGTGACCATAAAAAGTTTTTTCGGCTGCCCCGGACTGGAGAACATGATATTGGTGCGCAGGGCGCGGTAGGCCTCAGAGACCGGCGAGCGCGGCTTGAGCTGGGTGACCAGCCGTTCGTTGATCGACCGCACCTCGGCGTCGTTTTTGCCCTCGCCGGCGCGGGCGAAGACCCCGTTGGTCTGTTCCCCCTTGATGAAGGGGATGGTGGCCATCACGGTCATGCCGAGCCGCTCGATGTCCTCCATGGTGCGCACCGAATTGTCGAGGTACTCGAGCATAAAGGCGATGCCGACCCCGAGGCCGAGGCCGGCGATGAGGCCGAGAAGGATGTTGAGCTTTTTACGCGGCGAGACCGGCTTTTTGGGCTCCTTGGCCGAATCGATGATGCGGACGTTGCCGATCTGCCCCACCTCGGTGATGCGGGATTCCTGATACTTTTCCTGCAGCATGAGATAGATCTTTTCATCCACCTGGGCCGTGCGCATCAGCCGCGCCAGGGTGAGGCTCTTCTGGGGCAGGGACTCGAGTTCGCGGTTGTAGGTGGCGACAATCCCCTTGAGGGCTTCGACCCGGGGGATGAGCGACTGGATCTCGGTCTCGACCTCGATCTTGCTGGCGAAAAGGGTCGAGGCGAGCTGGGCCGGGTCGACGAACTCGACCGCGGCGATCTTGGCGATCTCCTCCTTGAACTTTTTCTTCAGGGCCTCGACCTGGCGCTCGCGGATCTGCACCTCGTTGCGGTTGCGCTCGTAGGCGCCGATCTCGATCATCGAGGCCATGTAGGAGGCGAGGGCGGCCTCCTTTTCGGCGATCTGCTTTTTCAGCTCCGCCAGATAGGGCGCCGTCGAGATGGTCTCGACGTCGAAATTGACATTGCGCGCCGCCAGCTGCTGATTGATATAGTTCAACCGCTGCCGCTGCGCCGCCAGGTCCGTGGCGGCTTCGTTGTAGATGGTCTCGAACTCGGCGATCTTGCGCACCAGCTCTTCGGTCTCGCGGTCGAGCGCGACCACCTTGGCCTGCTGCTGATAGCTCTTGAGCTTTTCCTCGGAGGAGGCCAGCTCCGCGTGCATCTTGCTCATCTGGTCTTCGATGAAATTCTTGACCTGCCGCACCTCGGCCTGGCTTTGGGCCCGGTTCATCTCCTGATAGGCGCCTGCGACCGCGTTGGTGACAAAAGCGGCTTCGGAGGGCGACGGGGCGGTGACCTTGATCTCGATCATGTCGGTGTTGCGGATCGGCGCGACCGTGAGCTGGCTGCGCAGATTTTCGACGACGAGGTCGAGAAAGAGGGGATCATCCAGCGAGGCCTCGCGGCCGGTCCTGCCGAACCATTCCTTCAGGCGGCTGCGGCTTCCCTCCGGCTCGTTGCCTAACAGGCGCAGCCGGCCGGCTTCGGGTGTGCTGCGCAGTTCCTCGACCACATTCTCCGCCAGGCTCCGGCTGCGCAGGATCTCCACCTGATTGTTGATCATAGTCTCTTTTTTCATCATGGTGGAGAAATCGAAGAGCGACTGGCTGACGCCGGACTGCTGCTCGACCATGAGCTTGGCGGAGGCTTCGTATTCGGGTTCGGCGGTGAAGGTGTAATAGAGGGTAGCGGCAAGGACCGAGAGAAAGGAGACCAGAATGACCCAGCGGCCGCGATAGAGGACGCGCAGATAGTCGTGGACCGTCAGCTGGCGCTCCTGATGGGGAGGTGGAAAGAGCCGCAGCGGGCTGCCAGCGGGGTAGGTTGCAGGGGCTGATGGAGAATTCATGGATGCCTGTACTAATTGTCCCGGTAAAAATCGATCAGGGCCCAGACCTGAACCAGGGCGGCGATGCGGACCGCGAAATCGAAAAACTGATTGATGAAATGAAACGAGGTGCCGGAGACCACGACCGTGTCCCCGGGGCGCAGAATGGGGATCTCCTCGATCCGCCCCTTGTCCAGATAGGCCTTGACGTCGATCTCGATGACCTGCGTTTTGGCCTCTTCGGTGCCGGAGCGCACCAGCTTGATGCTCTTGATGCGCGCTTCCTCGCGCGGCCCGCCGGCGAAGGAGAGCAGGGAGATCAGGTCGGTCTCATAGGGGACCATATACTGCCCCGGCTTGTGGACAAACCCCCAGACGTTGACCGCCATAAGCACCTGATCCTGACTGCCGAGAAAATACTGCGCCGCGCGCGGGGTCTCCGTCTGCGCGGGCTGCTGGGCGAGGCCGGCCGAAACCAGGGCGGCGGCCAGCAGAGCTGTCAGCATCAGGCGGCGCTGCATCAGCGCATGTCCACGACTTCATAGCCGGCAGGGATCTCCGGCCGGAAGGTGGCGTCGGTCAACCTGGCGTTGAGGTCGATGCCGCGCACCTCATAGGTCGAGGTGTTGCCGTTCATATCGGTCTGCTTGATCTTGTTCATGAGCAGGCTCTTCTGATCCGCCCAGATTTCCACCTCCCGGGTGAACTCGTCGGCGCTGTTGGCCTTGAGGCGGATGTGATGGCAGGGCGCGCCGGCGAGGTTCTCGGTGCCGAGGAGCTCACTCCGGTAGTTGTCGATGTAATTCTTCAGAAAAGATTTGAGAAAGGGGTTGGTATCGCCGTTCTCGGAGGCGTCATCGATGATCACCTGTTTGTTGCTGTGCGGCATCGTCCAGACCGTTTTGCCGTCGGTGACGATGAGCTGGTCGCCGGTTTCGATCCTGAACTGGACGCCGTTGCGGGTGCAGATCGTTCCTTCGAAGAGCTGGTTTTCGCCGGCCATCTTCCAGCTGAAGGTCTGGGTGAACTCGGCGCAGACGTTTTTCATCGATTCGTAGCGCTTCTGGATCTTGCCGAGGAGGTCGGAGGCATCCTGGGCAAAAACAGCCGTGGTCAAGCCGAGAAGCATAACGAGGGTAGACAGTCGTTTCATGGCGAATCCTTTATAAATGTGACGTTGTCCCCTATTGAACGTCAGGGAGTGCCGTGTGTTCCCGCCAAGGGATCAAAACTCTTCCTCATCGTCGTTGTCGCTGTCGCCGGGCAGGTTCTCGAGATCCTCGGGCCGCAGCAGGACATCGCGGGCCTTGCTGCCCTCAAAGGGACCAACCACGCCGGCCATTTCGAGTTCGTCGATGAGCCGGGCGGCGCGGGAGTAGCCGACCTTGAGCCGCCGCTGCAGGATCGAGACCGAGCCCTGGCCGGTGCGGACGACGATGCGCATCGCCTCGTTAAAGAACGGATCGCGCCGGCCGTTGCCGGGACCGCGCTCGTCGCCCCCTCCGCCCATCTCGTCATCGATGGAAGCCGGCAGGGGCGCCTTGACGATGGGCGGCTGGGTATGGATGTGGGCGATGACGCTTTCGATCTCTTCCAGGCCGATATAGGCGTTGTGGATGCGGATGGGCTCGGCGCTGCCGGGCGGCAGGAAGAGCATATCCCCCTTGCCGAGCAGCTTTTCCGCGCCGTTCATGTCGAGGATGGTGCGCGAGTCGACCTTGCTGGCCACCTGAAAGGCCATGCGCGCCGGGAAATTGGCCTTGATCACGCCGGTGATGACGTCGACCGAGGGGCGCTGGGTGGCGACGATGAGATGGATGCCGACCGCGCGGGACATCTGGGTCAGGCGGGCGATCGGCTCCTCCACATCCTTGGAGGCGCTGGTGGTGAGCATGAGGTCGGCGAGCTCGTCGACGATGATGACCAGATAGTGAAGAGCCGAGGCGATGGCGCCGCTTTCGGTATGGATGCGACCCTCGGCCGCACGGGCGTTGTACTCCTCGATGTTGCGCACGCCCGCGGTGGCGAGCACGTCATAGCGCCGCTCCATCTCCTGCTCGGCCGACTTTAGTACCGCGATGGCGCTTTTGGCGCTCGTGGCCACCTTTTCGCGCACCCCCTCCACATAGGAGAGGTGGTAGGGATGGAGGCGGCTGTAGGTGGAGAGTTCGAGGCGCTTGGGGTCGATCAGGACGAGCTGGACCTGGGCGGGATGGGCCTTGAACAAAAAGCTGGCGATGATGGTGTTGAGGCAGACGCTCTTGCCTGAGCCGGTCGAGCCGGCAACGAGCAGATGGGGCATCGCGGTCAGATCGGCGATATAGGGCGCGCCGGAGATGGTCTTGCCGAGGCCGATGCTGAGCACCGATCTGGAGGACTGGAACTCGCTGGAAGCGAGGATCTCGCGCAGCCAGACCATCTGCGGCTTTTCGTTGGGGATCTCGACGCCGATGGCGTTCTTGCCGGGGATCGGGGCGACGATGCGGATCCGTTTGGCGCGCATCGCCATGGCCAGGTCGTCGGCCAGTCCGGTGATGCGGCTGACCTTGATGCCGGGCGCCAGCTCCATCTCATAGCGGGTGATGATCGGGCCGGGGTGGATTTCGGTCACCCGCGCCTGGATGTCGAAATCGGCCAGCTTTTCCTCGAGCATTTTGGCGTTGGCGCGCAGTTCATCCTCGGAGACGGGTTCGGCCGCCTCCTCGGGCAGATGGAGCAGGCTCAGGGGTGGAAAGGTGTAGGGGCCGCTCGGTTTGAGGGGCGGCACCAGTTCGCTCTCCTCGTCCTGAAACTCCTCCTCCCCCCCCAGCTCCTCCCTGAGGGCGCGCGCCGGCGCCGGCCGCGGCGGCAGGGCCACCTTGACCGGCGGAGGTCCGAGTTCATCCTCTTCCGCGATATCGATGGGCAGAGGCCGGGCGAC
>JAKQKF010000020.1 GCA_029560815.1 bacterium | reverse complement strand
AAGGTGGGATCCGGATCCTCCGAAGCGCCGTGCTGCGGACAGCGTACCCGCCAGAGGCAGCCGTGCAGTTCGTGCACTTTAATGCTTCCCGCGCGCTGGTGCATGCCGTCGATGTTCTGGGTCACCACGGTCACCACCGGCCGGGCGGCCTCGAGATCGGCAATCACCCGGTGGCCCGCATGCGGCGCGCAGCTGATCGCCTCCTGCCGGCGCAGCCGGTGAAAATCAAGCACCTTTTCAGGATCGCGGTCGAAAGCGCGCTGGCAGGCGACCTCCTGCCAGTTGTACTCCTTCCAGCGCCCGCCCGCGCCGCGAAAGGTGGCGACTCCGCTTTCGGCCGACATGCCGGCGCCGGTGAAGAAGACGATATTTTTATAGGCTTGAAGCGCGATTTTTTCCATGTCGATTTTCCTCTCTGCAAGTTTCCCTCCATAATCTAGAATATTTTTTCGCTATCGCAACCGGAAAAGTGATCGATTCCGGATGGCAACGTGCGCCGGGTTACGTTCATTATGAGGCAACGTCGCGAACGGAGGAATTGCAGATTTTTCGCGCCAGCGATTTAAGAATCCGCGCATAAGTGAAACGAAGCGTATCTCCTCTGCACACGAAAATCACTGGACGTATCCGCGCAGCAGGGGATAGGCCATAGAAGGGCTTGATTTTAGGGGTCGCGTTGTTTATCTTACTAAAAAGGGAGTCCTTGTTGCGACCTGTGGAGGTACCAGATGAAGAAAGCACTATGGATCCTGAGCCTGTCGATCCTCTTCACAATACTGCCCGCTGACCCCGGCTTTTGCGACGGCTATCTCTATAGCCGATTTTATCCTGCGGCCATCCATGCCAACGGCGCCGATCCCACCACCCTCGAGGTCTTTACCACTGGCAGCGACATCAAAGAGGTCCAGGTTTTTTGGCACTGGTACGATCCCGACTGGCAGATCCTCCATGATGACGGCACCCACGGTGACCGCGCGGCCAATGATGGTATTTACACCCTGAATAATCTCAAGGCACTGTTCAACAATTTTTATACGCTCTTCAGCCATCATCATAACTATTATGGCATCCATATCAAAGTCATCGACACCGCCGGGCATGAGATAATCAAGGTTGGCCAGCTCGGTCTGGTTGATTCCAAGACGACCTATCCCGCCGCCGATCTTGGGGGCGGCTGCGCCGCGACCCGCTCCGCCTTTTTTATTACGGACACTCAGGGCGAGATTTTTGCCGGCTATCCCTTGACGCAGATCGCCTGCGGCAGTGAACTCTTCCCGAAGGCCTACCAGAAGCTGTATGATCGCTTTGAGGATGTTTTTGACTTTATCATACTTATGCCGGAAACGCGCCTTTTCGAGCCCGGCTCCTATGCCGAGCGGGTTCCCTACTGTATCAATGTGCGCAATGAAATCCAGCACATCGGCCTGCCGCTGTTCGATGAAAGCGCCACATGTTTTTCCAAGGGTCGGCTGCGCTCTGTGATCTATCACAGCTTCGGCAACGATGCGATACTCGACCATGAGATCGGCCACTCCTGGGGTCCACGCCTCGGCAGCACCCTCGGACTGTTGGTTGGGGATAACCTGCCCGAAGGCCGCTACGGCCACTGGCTGGCGGAGGCCGATGTCGACGGCCAGATGAGCTATTTCATCGCTGGCAAGACTCTGGCGGACAATGGCGACGGCACCTGGCGGCTCAAGCCACAGGATCGGGATTATATGCCCTATGCCCCACTCGAACTCTATGCCATGGGATTGATACCTGCCGCGGAGGTGCCGCCGGTCCACATCCTCCAGGGACTCGATATGACCAATCCGGACAAAGTGACCGCCTCTTCGGTAAGGACGGTGACAATGGCGGAAATCATGGCAGCACATGGAGGCGTGCGCATTCCTGCCTGGCCAGCGGCACAAAAAGATTTCAGTGCGGCCTTTATTTTTGTCTCGGACCGTCTTTTCACCGCCGGAGAACTGGCCTACTTTTCCTGCATTGCTGACCATTTTGCCTCCGATGAACCGGGCAGCAATTATTCGATGCCGTTCGAGACCGCCACCGGTGGACGCGCCACGCTTGATGTGGCCCTTCCCGGGATGGAGCACCTCACCGGCATCCGGACTACTTCTGGTCTCCAGCCTGCCACTCTGGAACTCGAACAGAATTTTCCCAATCCTTTCAACCATGCGACCTCCATTACCTTCAGGCTTGACAAGCCCGGGCAGGTCGCGCTCTCTGTCTGTGATCGCCTCGGCCGGGAGGTAACCCGGCTCGCTGCCGGTTATTTTCACGCGGGAAGGCATCAGGTTCGCTGGGATGCAAGCGCCCAGGGAACAGGGCTTTATTGGGCTCGCCTCAATAGTGACCAGGGCGTGACGACAATCAAGATGGTGCTGATCCGCTGACGCCAGAGCAGAAACAGTCTTCGCTATCCACACCATGTGCAGCCAGGTGCAGCTTTGGGCCTGGCTGTTTCACTTGTGGGCGGTTGCCTTTCGCAAGCAGGCGGATGCCTTTTGCGGGCAGGAGTGATAGCCGGAGTTGAATGCGAGACCGGGTTGGATGGGGTCGCGGCCCTGCCCGGCATACATGTTGGCCCTTCGGGTTAAACGGGCATACGGTTTTCAGCCAGCCGAACTTTTTCCCCGGGAATGCGTCCTTTTTCTATTGCCTTGTGGTGCCAAGGCCAATTTATTACGTTGGAATTTTGCAATAATTTTGCAAATTAGTAGCTTCCATACAACTCCTATCTGAGGAATGTTTATGAAGCGTTTTTTATTGGGTATGGCGGCTCTCCTGCTCGCCGGCTGCAGCGCCCATCTGCCGAGAGTGCAGGGGGTGGCGGGCAGCTCTCCCGGGCCGGCTGTGCCCTGGACGCCGCCGCAAAAAGAGCCCACAGCCCTTAACCTTCCCGCAGCCGCGGTGCCGGAGCCGGAGCTGCGCGCCCGATGGCGCAGCCTGACTCTGGCCGAGGCGGTGGGGATCGCACTGGAGAACAATCCTGATACCCGGCTGGCCTGGGCCAATGCGCGCGCCGCCGCGGCGGGATTCGGCGCCGCCCGCAGCGCATGGCTGCCCGCGCTCAGCGCCGACGCCACGCTGGCCCGTTCACGGCAGGAGAGCGATCCGGCCCAGCCCAATGACTATGAGCCCTATACGGCCTTTCGCTACGGCGCCGGCCTCAACTGGCTGCTCTTCGATTTCGGCGGCCGCGGCGCGGCGGTCGACGAGAGCCGTCAGGCCCTGCTCGCTGCCGGCTGGACCCACAACGCGGTCATTCAGAACACCATTCTGCAGACCGTGACCGCTTATTACACCTGCGCCGGCGCCCGGGCGATGCTCGAGGCCAACCGGGCCTCTCTGGCCGCAGCCGAAACCGCGCTCAAAGCGGCCGAGGAGAAGCGAGGGGTCGGTCTGGCCACCGGCGCCGATGTACTGCAGGCCAGGACCGCATGGTCCCAGGCTATGCTCGAGGTGCAAAATGCTGAAGGCGATCTGCGCATCAGCCGCGGCACTCTGGCGGTGAGCATGGGGTATCCCGCCCACAGTTTTGGCGAATTCGACGCCGTCATCCCGGAGGTCCCGGCCGACACGCTGATGCAGCAGGTCGATGATCTGGTGGAGAGGGCCCTGGCGGGAAGGCCGGACCTGCAGGCCAGCCGCGCCCGCGCCCGGGCCGCTGATGCCAATGTTCGCCAGGCCCGCGCCGGGCTGCTGCCCGCTCTCTCCGGCTCGGCTTCGGCCGGCCGCAGCCGGCTTTACGGCCAGGAAACCCGAACTGACAACTTCAGCGGCGCCCTGCGCGTCGAGATGCCGATTTTCGCCGGTTTTTCCCGCCACTATCAGCTGGCCCGGGCCCGGGCCGAAGCCGATGCTGCGAAGGAGACCGTGCGCGCCGCCGAGCAGGATGTGAGTTATCAGGTCTACGCCAGCCACAGCGATCTGCTCACCGCGCGGGCCCGGGTCGCCACCACGAACGATCTGTTCGCCAGCGCGCAGCAGTCGGAGCAAGTCGCTCTGGGTCGGTACAAGGAGGGGGTGGGGAGCATCCTTGATTTGCTCACCGCCCAGCGCAGTCTGGCCCAGGCGCGCGCACAACAGGTCAACGGCCGCCTCTCCTGGCATATTGCCCTCGCCCGGCTGGCGCGTGATATCGGCCTGCTGGGAACACACGGTGAAAATCCCCTTATCCCCGAATCCACCCCAACGAGGTGATGCATGAAGTTCAGAACAGCGTTCAGCGTACTGGTTCTTTTCACGATTCTCGCCGGCTGCGGAAAAGAAAAAGCCCGGCAGATGCCGCCGGCGCCGGTCTCGACCGCCGAGGTGATTGTGCAGCCCCAGCCCCTGGCCCTCAAGGTCGTCGGCCTGGTCGAGCCGATTGAATCCGTCTCCGTGCGGCCGCAGGCCGGCGGTGTGATCACCGGGGTCTATTTCACCGAGGGGCAGGAGGTCCACGCTGGACAGCTGCTTTTCAGGATCGATCCCCGACCCTATCAGGCGGCGCTGCACGCCGCTGAGGCGCAGCTGGCGCGCGACAGCTCGCAGGCGGTCTATACCGCCATGCAAGCCCAGCGCTATGCCGATCTGAGCGAGAAGGATTTTGTCACCCGCGAGCAGTATGAGCAGGCGAAGACGCAGGCGGCGATGCTCAAGTCCGCACTCAAGGTGGGCCAGGCCGCGATCGAACAGGCCCGGCTCAATCTTGGCTACACTTCGGTGACCGCGCCGATCTCCGGCCGCAGCGGCGCCCTGCTGGTCAAGCGCGGCAACGTGGTCAGTGCCAACGGTCCGGCGCTGGTGGTGATCAATCAGATACATCCCATCCGTGTCAGCTTTGCCATCCCCGGCACCGAGCTGCCGCTGGTGCAAAGTTGGGCGGCCAAAGGGCCGCTCCAGGTACACGTCACCCCCGCGCGCGGCGGCAACGGGAGCGATCGGCTCTCCGGCCGGTTGACCTTTCTGGACAACGCGGTGGATGCGGCCACGGGTACGGTGGCGCTCAAGGCGGAATTCGCCAACGAGGAGGACCGGCTCTGGCCGGGGCAGTTCGTCGATGTCGAGCTGGTGCTCACCATCGAGAAAGAGGCCCTGACGGTGCCGGCCGTCGCGGTGGTGACCGGGCAGGACGGCACGTTCGTCTATGTGGTGACGGCGGATAAAAAAGCGGAGAAGCGGCCGGTGCAGGTCAACCGCACTCTGGGTGAGACCATCGTCCTGGATGGTGGAGTGAAAGCGGGCGAAGTGGTGGTGACCGACGGCCAGGTAAAGCTGGTGCCAGGGGCCAGGGTGGAGATAAGAGCGGCGCAGGCGGGAGGCGGCACGCCCTCCAGCAGTGGCAGCGCGGCCGGAAAAGGGAGTCAGGCCGGGCTCGGCACACAGAGCGGTTCCAATGCCGGCGTGCAGGGCACAGGGAGGCCTGAATGAGGATCTTCATCGACCGGCCGGTCATGACGACCCTGGTCATGATTGCCATCCTGGTGGCGGGATTCATCGGCTACCGGCAGCTGCCGGTGAGCGATCTGCCGACGGTCGATTTTCCGACCATCTCGGTCAGCGCCAGTCTGCCGGGCGCCAGTCCCGAGACCATGGCGGCGGCGGTGGCGACTCCGCTGGAGAAGCAGTTCACCACCATTGCCGGCATCGACAACATGACCAGCAGCTCAAGCCTTGGCAGCACCAATATCACTATCCAGTTCGCCCTCGACCGTGACATCGACGCGGCCGCTGCGGATGTACAGTCGGCGATCTCGGCGGTCTCGCGTCAGCTGCCGCGGGATATGCCGACGCCGCCCTCCTACCGCAAGGTCAATCCGGCCGATTCCCCGATCATGTTCATAGCCATGACCTCGCCGACCCTGCCGATGTACACCATCGACGAGCTGGCGGATATCATGATCGCCCAGCGCATCTCGATGGTGAGCGGCATCGCCCAGGTGCAGGTCTATGGCGGGCAAAAGTACGCAGTACGGGTGCAGGTCGATCCGCGTGAGCTGGCGGCGCGCAGCATCGGCATCGATGAGGTGGTAGGCGCCATCACAGCCAACAACGTCAACCTGCCGACAGGGATTCTCTGGGGGGCGGATAAATCACTCACAGTCAAGGCGACCGGTCAGCTCAACAGCGCCGCCGAGTTCCGGCCGATCGTGGTGGCCTATCGCAATGGTGCGCCGGTGCGCCTGCAGGAGCTCGCCCGTGTCTACGACAGCGTGCAGAACAACCGTGTAGCCGCCTGGTTCAACGACGACCGCTGCATCCTGCTGGCCATCCAGCGCCAGCCCGGCACCAACACCGTCGAGGTGGTGCAGAATGTCCGCCGCCTGCTGCCGCAGATCCAGGAGCAGCTGCCGGCCTCTGTGCAGGTGCACATCCTCTTCGACAAATCCGAGCCGATCCAGGAGTCGGTTCATGACGTCCAGATGACCCTGCTGCTGACCCTTTTTCTGGTCATCATGGTCATCTTTCTTTTTCTGCGCAACGTCTCGGCGACGGTCATCCCCAGCCTCGCCCTGCCCCTTTCAGTGGTCGGCACCTTTGCGGTGATGAAACTGATGGATTTCAACCTCGACAACCTGTCGCTGATGGCCCTGACGCTGGCGGTGGGCTTTGTTGTCGATGACGCCATCGTTATGCTCGAGAACATCTTTCGCCATATGGAGATGGGCAAGAGCCCCTACCGGGCGGCGGTGGACGGTGCCAAAGAGGTGAGTTTTACCATCATTTCGATGACGCTCTCCCTGGCCGCGGTCTTTATCCCGGTGCTCTTCATGGGCGGGATTATGGGCCGGCTCTTTCAGGAGTTCGCGGTGACGATTATGGTGGCGATCCTGATCTCGGGTTTTGTCTCGCTCACCCTGACCCCGATGATGGCGAGCCGTTTCCTCAAGCATGAGGGGGAGGTGCGTCATGGCCGCGCGTACAACGTCATCGAGCGCTTCTGGAACAGGGCGCTGGCCTTTTATGAACGCACTCTGGCATGGGTTGTCGACCGGCGGCGCGCGACCATGCTTTTCTCGCTGCTCATTCTTCTGATCACGATTTTTCTCTTCATCGTTGTGCCCAAGGGCTTTCTGCCGAGCGAGGATACCGGCCTGCTCGGCGGATCGTTCGAGGGGGCTGAGGGGACCTCGTTCGAGGGCATGCTTGACGACCGCGAGCAGGTGACCCGCATCCTTGCGGCAGACCCGAACATCGAGCGCTTCACCGTCAACATCGGCGGCATGGGCGGGACGGCCAATACCGGGCGGATGAACATCCGCCTCAAACCCCGCAGCGAGCGCGATCTGAGCGCCGATGAGGTGGCCAACAGCCTGCGCCGCAAGATGGCGGTGATTCCAGGTGCGCGCGCTTTCATCGTCAATCCGCCGGTGATCAATATCGGCGGCCGCTTCGCCTCCGCCTTGTACCAGTTCACCATGCAGTCCACGGACATCCAGGCCCTTTATACCGCCGCGCCGCTGCTCGAGCGCCGGCTCCGGTCCGACCCGATGTTCAAGGATGTCAACAGCGACCTGCGCATCAGCAATCCGGAGGTGATCATCGCCATCGATCGCGACCGCGCCGCTTCGCTGGGACTCTCGGCGCAGACGATCGAGGAGGCGCTCTATTCCGCCTACGGCACCCGCCAGGTCTCGACCATCCTGGCGCCCAACAACCAGTACTACGTCATGCTCGAACTCCTGCCTGAATACCAGCGCGACGCTTCGGCTTTTCAGTATCTCTATGTGCGTTCGCCGCTGACGGACAAACTGGTGCCGCTCTCGGCACTGGCCACCATCTCGCCCGGCGCCGGGCCGCTGACAGTCAACCACTCCGGGCAGCTGCCTTCGGTGACCATCTCCTTCAACCTCGACGACGGGGTCGCCCTGAGCGAGGGTGTGGCGGCGGTCAACCGGGCGGCGCGCGAAACCCTGCCGGCCTCGATCGCCACCAGCTTTTCGGGCACGGCCCAGGCCTTCCAGTCTTCACAGAGCAGCCTGCTGGCCCTCCTGTTTCTGGCCATTCTGGTGATCTATATGATTCTCGGCATCCTCTATGAGAGTTTTATTCATCCCCTGACTATCCTGAGCGGGCTGCCCTTCGCCGTCTTCGGGGCGCTGATCACCCTGCTGCTCTTCCGGATGGATCTGAACCTCTATAGTTTTGTCGGCCTGATCATGCTCATCGGTGTGGTAAAGAAAAACGCCATCATGATGATCGATTTCGCCATTTCGGCGCGGGGTGAGGGACTGGGCGCACGGGAGGCGATCCTCCAGGCCTGCAGCATCCGCTTCCGGCCAATCATGATGACCACGGTGGCGGCGTTGATGGCGACTCTGCCGATCGCTTTGGGCATGGGGGCGGGAGCGGAGTCGCGCCGGCCGCTCGGCCTGGCCGTGGTGGGAGGACTGCTCTTTTCGCAGCTGATCACCCTCTACGTCACGCCGGTCTTTTACATCTATCTGGAAAAGCTGCAGAACAAACTGGGG
>JAKQKF010000019.1 GCA_029560815.1 bacterium | reverse complement strand
TCTGGCTGGATGAACAGCAGATCCGGATGGCCCTGGCCATCCTCATTGAAAACAGCCTCGCGGCCATGGAAGAAAAGGGACAAATCACCTTCACCACCCGTCTGCTGCAGTCCCTGGCCGGAAAGGAGAACGGGGAGAGCGCAGAATCCCTCATCGTCGAATGCGCCGACACCGGGCGGGGCATCCCTGCCGAGGCCCTCCCACGGCTCTTTGACCCCTTCTTCACCACCAAAACCGGAGGGACCGGCCTCGGGCTGCCGATCGCGAAAAAAATCATTGAGGAGCATCAGGGGAGCATCGGGATCCAGAGCCAGCCGGGGATCGGCACCGTGGTCACTCTGACCCTGCCCGTAAAATAGGGGTGGGGTATAAAATTTGCACCGGATCGGATAGTCCTTAACAGGTCTTCATTCCAATTCCTTTTCTTGACTGAGATGCTGTATTTCTACATCAAGGGTGCGGTGACCTGATGCAAAAAAGCAACATGCCAGCGGGGGAAAAAATGGCCAGCGAACATATTCTGATCGTCGATGACGATCCCCTCTTCTGCAATCTGCTTTCCGATGTGCTTGCATTTGCGGGCTTTCACGTGGTCACGGCGCTGGATGGCGCCGGCGCCTGGGCTTTTCTGGAACGGCAAAAACCCGATCTGCTCCTGCTCGATCTTGCGCTGCCCGATACCGACGGCCTCCAGATCCTGCAGCGGGTCCTGCGCCGCTATCCCGATCTGAGCGTGGTGATGATCTCCGGGCAGGGCAGTATCCGGCTGGCGGTGGAGGCAGTCAAGCTCGGAGCCTACGATTTTATCGAAAAGCCGGTCGATGCCCAGCGGGTGCTCCTGACTGTTCGCAACAGCATGCAGGCGATGCAGCTGAAAAATGCCCACCGTCAGACGCTGGAGAAAAATCTGCAAGCCTATGGCATGATCGGCGCCAGTAGCGGTATGCAGCGCGTCTTCAGTCTGATCGATGCCCTGGCCCGGACCGATACCCCGGTGCTGATCACCGGTGAAAACGGCACCGGCAAGGAACTGGTCGCCGAGGCGCTGCACCGGCTCAGCCGCCGGGCGACCGCGACGCTGGTGCGCGTCAATTGCGCGGCTATCCCCGATACTCTGCTCGAGAGTGAACTCTTCGGTCATGCAAAAGGCGCCTATACCGATGCCCACACAAGCCACAAGGGCAAATTCCAGCTCGCCCATCAGGGTACCCTCTTTCTGGACGAGATCGGTGATCTCAGCCTGCAGGCGCAGGCGAAAATACTCCTCGCTCTGGAGCAGGGGGAGGTATCGCCCCTTGGCAGCGAAGAGGTGGAGCGGGTCGACGTGCGGCTGATCTGCGCCACCAACCAGGAGCTGCAGAGCATGCTCACCGAAAAGAGGTTCCGTGAGGATCTCTATTACCGCATCAATGTCGTCCCCATCCATCTCCAGCCGTTGCGCGAACGTCCGGAGGATATCGTCCCGCTGGCCGACTATTTTCTGCAGCATTTCTGCCGAATCCACGGCAGCGAGGCCAAAGAGCTGATCAGCGATGCCCAGGTCTTCCTGAGCACCCAACCCTGGCCCGGCAATGTGCGCGAGTTGAAAAATACCATGGAAAAACTGGTCATCCTCGCCTCCGACCAGCGTATCACGGCGCGCCTGGTGCAGAACGCTCTGAAGTTTCAATCCGCAGTGGATACCCCCCACGCCCGCGAGACTCTGCGCGAGGCGCGCGAAGCCTTTGAGCGCAGTTTTATCCAGGCGACCCTGCGCGAGTTTCACGGCAGCATGACCGAAGCCGCCGCCGCGCTGGATATCGACCGCTCCCACCTCTACCGCAAGATGGAGCATCTGGGATTACGCAGTGAAGAAACCTAGTTCAGACTGGAGGCAGGAATCCGGCGGATGTGAGCGATCCGTTCCAGTATGGGCGGATGGGAATAGTGAAGAAAAACATAGAAGGGATGGGGGGTGAGGTGGGAGAGATTGTCGCGCGACAGTTTCTTCAGCGCCGAGATCATCGCTTCGCCCAGTCCGGAGGTGGTGACCGCGAACTGGTCAGCCTCGAATTCATGCTTGCGCGAAAGCAGATTCATCAGCGGCCCGAGGATCAACTCGACCGGAGAATAAAGCAGGCCGAAAAAAAGCAGTCCCGCATAAAGTGATACCTCCTGCATGCCGAACGCTGCGTGCAGTCCCGCCAGACGTATAAAAATCGATAAAAGAAAAAACATTACGCCCATGTGGCAGATGCTCATCACCATCCCGGTGATGATATGCTTTTTCTTGTAATGGCCGATCTCGTGCGCCAGCACCGCGGTCAGCTCAGCGGTGGTATGTTTTTCGATCAGCGTGTCGAACAATGCGATGCGCTTGTTTTTGCCGAAGCCGGTGAAAAAAGCATTCGACTTGCTCGAGCGCTTCGATCCGTCCATGACAAAGACCCCCTTGAGGGGAAAACGCACCTTCTCCGCATAAGCCATGATCGACGCCCTCAGCTCGCCCTCTTCCAGGGGAGTGAATTTGTTGAAGAGGGGCATGATCCAGGTCGGGGCGATGAAGGTCACCAGCAGGGAGAATAGTGTGGTGGCCAGCCAGGCATAGAACCAGGCCCAGGTGCCCGCATATTGAAAAAAGGCAAGTACGCCCGCCAGCAGCGGCCCTCCCAGCACGACCGCCAGCAGCACTCCCTTGAGCAGATCGAGGATGAAGGTCCTGATCGTGGTGCGGTTGAAGCCGAAACGCTCCTCGAGGACAAAAGTGGCATAGAGGGAGAAGGGGAGGGAGAGCAGGCTGGAGGCGAAGGTCAGCAGTCCGATGAAGAGCAGTCCAGTGATTATGGGGGTAAAACCCAAGCCCCTCACCAATTGATCGAGCCAGTTAAAGCCCCCGGCAAACCAGAAGAGGAGCAGGAGCGCCAGATCAAAGGTGGCGGTGATAAAGCCGAACCTTGTTTTGGCGCGGGTGTACTCCTGCATGGTGGTGTAGGCCTGGGTGTCAAACAAGCCTTCGAACTCGGCCGGCAGCGGGTCACCCAGTGTGCGCACATTCAGCACACCGGCTGCTCTATCCAGCAGGTAGCTGAAGAGCAATGCACCCAGGATAATGATGGTGAATATATTCATTACTCGCCGCCCAATTCCCGTCTGAGAAACTGGCCGGTGTAGGAGGCCTCCACCTGCGCCACCTCCTCCGGCGTGCCCGTTGCGACCACATATCCCCCCTTGTCGCCGCCGTCCGGCCCGAGATCGATGATATAATCAGCGGTCTTGATGACGTCCATCTGGTGCTCGATCACCAGCACGGTGTTGCCCTTGTCCACCAGACGGTTGAGGACGCGCAGGAGCATGTTGCAGTCCTCGAAATGGAGACCGGTGGTGGGCTCGTCGAGAATGTAGATGGTGCGCCCGGTGCCGATCTTGCTCAGTTCGGTGGCCAGCTTGACGCGCTGGGCTTCGCCGCCGGAAAGGGTGGTCCCCGATTGGCCGAGGCGGATATAGCCCAAACCGACATCCTGCAGGGTCTTCAGCTTGCGCCTGATCGCCGGAAAATTGTCGAAAAACTCGAGGGCGTGGTCGACGGTCATGTCGAGGATGCCGGCGATCGACTCGCCCTTGTATTTAATCTCGAGGGTCTCTCGATTATAACGCTTGCCCTTGCAAACCTCGCAGGTTACGTAGACATCCGGCAGGAAATGCATCTCGATCTTTAAAATGCCGTCGCCCTGGCAGGCTTCGCAGCGGCCGCCCTTGACGTTGAAGCTGAAGCGTCCGGGCTGATAGCCGCGGATCTTGGCCTCCGGCAGCTGGGTGAAGAGATCCCGGATGGGCGTGAAAAGGCCGGTGTAGGTGGCGGGATTGGAACGCGGGGTGCGGCCGATCGGCGACTGGTCAATGGCGATAACCTTGTCGAGATGTTCCAGCCCTTCGATGGCGTCGTAGGCGAGGGGCGTCTCCTTGGAGCGGTAGAAATGCTTGTTGAGGAGGTGGTAAAGAGTCTCATTGATGAGCGTGCTCTTGCCGCTGCCCGAGACGCCAGTGATGCAGACGAGGGTCCCAAGGGGGATGTCGACATTGATCTTTTTAAGGTTGTTGCCGCTGGCCCCCTTGAGGCGCAGGTGGCTGCCGCTGCCCGCCCGCCGTTTTTTCGGCATCGGGATCACGCGCCGCCCGGCCAGATAGTCGCCGGTGATCGAGGCGGGATTGGCCGCTACCTCCAGCGGGGTTCCCAACGCGACCACCTGGCCGCCGTGCTCGCCGGCGCCGGGACCGAGATCGACGACAAAATCGGCCTTCTCGATGGTCTCCTTGTCATGCTCGACCACGATCACCGAGTTGCCGAGATCGCGCAGCCGCATCAGGGTGTCGATGAGGCGCTGATTGTCCCGCTGATGGAGGCCGATCGAGGGCTCATCGAGGATGTAGAGCACCCCCACCAGCTGTGAACCGATCTGGGTGGCCAATCGGATGCGCTGGGCCTCCCCCCCCGAGAGACTCCCCGCGGCGCGATCGAGAGTGAGATAATCGAGACCGACATCGTCGAGAAAGGTCAGCCGCTCGCGGATCTCCTTGAGGATCTGCTGGGCGATCTGCTGGTCGCGGTTGTTCAGTTCCAGAGCTGTAAAAAAGTGCTGCGCCCGGTCGATCGAAAAACCCACCACATCGGAGATGGTGTGATCGCCGATCCGCACCGCCCGCGCCTCCTTGCGCAGCCGCGCCCCCTGGCACTCGGGACAGGGGATGACATCCATAAAACTCTCGATCCATTCCCGGATGCCGCCCGACTCGGTCTGGTTGTAGCGCCGCTCCATGTTCTTGATGATGCCTTCAAACTTGTTGCGGTAGGTCCCCTCCATGCGGCCGGTCGAGGAGCGGTAGTTGAACTCCATCTCCTCATCGGAGCCGTAAAGCAGCACCTGCCGGCATTCCGGGGAGAGCTGGTCGAAGGGGGTCTCCATGGTGTGGCCGTAGCGCTCCACCACGCCGGCGGTGAGGCTGAGATACCAGCCGTCCTGCATCTTGCCCCAGGGGATGATGGCTCCCTGATTCAGGGGTTTGGATTTGTCCGGGACGACCAGATCGGGCTCGATCTCCATCTTGGTGCCAAGACCGCCGCAGGCCGGGCAGGCGCCGTACGGGGTGTTGAAGGAGAACATGCGCGGGGCCAGCTCCTCGTAGGAGATGCCGCATTCGATGCAGGCATAGTGCTCGCTGAAGAGCAGCTCGTCGCCGCCGACGACGTCGATGAGGACGATGCCCGAGGCGAGGCTGAGCGCGGTTTCGACCGAATCAGTGAGACGGGTGACTATGCGCGGGCCGACGATGAGACGGTCGACGACCACCTCGATATTATGCTTTTTATTCTTGTCGAGCCGAATCTCCTGATCAAGCTCGAAGACCTCGCCGTCGATACGAACGCGGACATAGCCGTCCCGGCGCGCCTCTTCAAAGATCTCACGGTACTCCCCCTTGCGGCCGCGCACCACCGGCGCGAGGATCTGGATCCTGGTCTCGGCCGGCAGGGCCATGACCTGGTCGACGATCTGCTGGATGGTCTGGCGTTCGATCTTTTTGCCGCAGTTGTAGCAGTAAGGAACCCCGATGCGGGCGAAGAGCAGGCGCAAGTAGTCATAGATCTCGGTCACGGTCCCTACTGTTGAACGGGGATTGCGGCCGGTCGTGCGCTGCTCGATCGAGATCGCCGGCGACAGTCCTTCGATATAATCGACATCCGGCTTTTCCATCAGTCCGAGAAACTGACGGGCGTAAGCGGAGAGGGACTCGACGTAGCGGCGCTGCCCCTCGGCGTAAAGGGTGTCGAAGGCGAGGGAGGATTTGCCGCTGCCCGAAAGTCCGGTGATCACAACCAGCCGGTTGCGCGGGATTTCGAGGCTGATATTCTTGAGGTTGTGTTCGCGGGCGCCGCGAATGATGATGTGCTCTTTTTCCATATGCCCTTTTTTCCCTGATGCGTATCCGTTAATGTACAAAAACAGCGGGCAAAATTAAAGCATTTTGTACGCTCCCGGCGCCGGAGAGAGAAAAAGATTGACATTGTGGCAAAAAAGCAGTAAAATAATGAATATAATTCAGTATTTTACGCCCCTGAAATCTGGAGATTAAAAATGAACAAAATCTGCCGCCTGCTTCTGGGTCTGCTTCTCCTGACCCTGCCGCTGGCCGCCCAGGACCAGATGGCCCAGGGCGATGCCGCCTATGCACGCTTCGACAACACCGCCGCCCTGAAATTTTTCCAGGCCGCCTATGCCGCAGACACAACCAACTGCACCGCCGCCTGGAAGATCTCGCGCTCCCACGTCGATATCGGCGAACTCGCCGCCAAGGATGTCCAGCGCACCAACTATTATGAGGGTGAAAAATTCGCCCGCAAGGCCGTGGCCCTCTGCCCCAAAGATGACATGACGCATCTCACCCTCGCCATCGCCGTCGGCCGCGTCGCCCTGATGGAGGGCGGCAAGAAAAAGGTCGAGCTCTCCAAGGAGGTCAAAACTGAAGCGGAAGCGACCATCAAGCTCAATCCCGACAATGATATCGCCTACCACGTCCTCGGACGCTGGAACCGCGAAGTCGCCAACCTCAGCGGCATCCTCAAAGCCTTCGCCAAGGTCCTTTACGGCGGGCTCCCCCCGGCCAGCCGCGAAAAGGCTGCCGAACTCTTTGAAAAAGCGGTCGCGCTCAATCCAGACTATGTCAACCACCATTTCGAGCTGGGCATAACCTACGAAGACATGGACAAGCTGGATCTCGCCCGGGCTGAGTACGAAAAAGCCCTCGCGCTGCCCAAGACCGTCTTCAGCGACGATGTCCACAAAAAAGAGGCGCAGGCTCGTCTGGACAAGATCAACAAAAAGAAAAATTAGAGATATCAACGCCGGCCTGCGCACCGGCACGATAGCGAAAAGGCCTCCCAGACTTGGTCCGGGAGGCCTTTTTATTTATTGCCGCTTGCAGCGAAGAGCTTACTTGACGATGGCCATCCGCCGCAGTGCCGTGAACTCACCCGCCTCCATGCGCAGCAGGTAGAGTCCGCTCACCACCTCCTGGCCCGCATCGTTGCGGCCGTTCCAGATCCGGCGGTAGACGCCCGCCTCGAGCGGCTCATACACCAGGGTGCGCACCGGCTGGCCGAGGACGTTGTAGGTGGCGATCCGCACCATCCCACTCCTCGGCACCGAGAAACGCACCTCGGTCTGGCTGTTGAAAGGATTCGGATAGTTCTGCGAGAGATCGTAGCTGTCCGGCAGTTCGCTGAAGCGCAGGGCCGAGACTTGCGGAGCGATCGCCTGCAGCCGGTTGCTGCCGGAATCACGCAGATCGAGGGACTCTAATTTCCAGTCGCAAAGCGATCCGGACATGGTACGCTCTTCCACGAGCAGGCGCACGATCGCACCCGATCCCGTCACCTCGGCCGGGCACTCCCGTCCGGCCAGGCGGGCCAGGCTCAGATCGATGCTCCCGCTCTCCTGATGGTGACCGGCGAAGAGGGCGGTGGTCGCATCCGCCTCATCCCAGAGAGAACCGGCGGTGATTGTGTGAACGCGCAGCTGCTCCGGATTGTAGTGCAGGCGGAGATGGGCCATGGCCAAACCGGAGAGATCCTCGCCCGCAAGCTCGCAGATAAAGAGGTTCTCCGCCTCGGGCGAGGGGGTGATCCGCCAGGCCAGAGTGGACGCCGTCTTGCCGAGAGCCGGCCGGGTTGCCGGTCGAGACTGGTACCAGTTCCACATCCGCGTGAAAACGAAAAGATCCTCAAAATTGACCACGCCGTCCCGGACGACGGTCAAAGCCGGCACGGTGCCGCTGGCCGGTCCGATATCGCCGGCGGCTGTGTTCACCGGCTGCCAGTAACCGGAGAGCAGGGTGAAATCGCGCAGGTCGATATCCATGTCGCTGTCAAAATCGCCGAGCAGTCCGACGGCGGCGGCAGCCTGAATCCGTGCGCCCTTGCTCGAGACCGGGATCTCACTGTTGTCCGGCTTGCGCAGCTGCACGGAGTTGAGATTCAGGTCGCTCGCGCAGTCGGCGGTGAGGACCTTGAAGCGCATGGTCAGGAGGGTGCCGCTGCCGCTGGCGCCGGTGGTGACGCCGATGCGGGTCATGCTCACATCGACCAGACCGGCGTTGTCGTCGGTGACCAGCAGCGTGGGATCGCCCGCTCCCCCCTGCTTCAAAAAGCCGCCTGCGCTCCAGCTCATGACATCAACCTTGGCGGCGTTATAGGCGATGACGAAATGGACCAGACCGAGATCGACCATACCCTGGAGCTCGACCGTCAAATCAAAGCTCTCGCCGTTGATGCCGATGATGGTCTCCGGGGAGATGGCGATACGGCTGGCGCCCACATAGTAGCGGCCGATATCATAGCCGCTCTTGCCGCTGCGCTCGGCCACGACGGCCACCTGGCGCCAGGTGTTGTCGGGCACCGGGTTGCTGGTGGTGTAGGTGATCACATACTGCGAAGTCAGCATGGTGCCGATGGCGTCGATAATGCCGCCAAAGTCGGCGGTAATGTTGAACCAGAGACCGCTGGTCCGCTCCGCCAGGGCGTGGAATTGGGTTCGGTCCGGGCCGACCACATGGGTGACGATCCTGCGCCCCTGCATCAGGGAGATCATGGTCTCGGTCGTAAAGGTGGTGGTGCCTCCTCCTGTCTCCCCGGCCTGATGATAATCGGCATCGGTGATCAGCACCGCCATCTTTTGGCTGGTTTCGCGGAAGGAGAGTTTGCTCGCCCGCGCCAGACCTTCGAGTGAGTTCTCCTTGGTGTCCCCGCCGCCGGAGGCCCGCAGCCCGTCGATCCAGGCCTTGAACTCGGCTGCGTCGGCGGTGAAATCATGCACCTCTTCGACGACATCCCCGAAAGTGACCAGGCCGAGGCGGAAGTCGATCCCCTTGGCCGCAAGAGCGTCGGCGAAGCTGAGGGCGCGCGCCTTCAATCCGGCGATCTCGTCGCCCATACTGCCGGTGACATCAAAGACGAAGACGATATCCGCCCGGGCGCCGGAGCCGCTGCTGATCAGTTCCACTTTGATCGGCGATTGCAGCAGTCCCTCCTCGCGCACCTTGAAATGGTCGGCGGTCAGATCGGTGAGAGCGGAACGGCTCTCCGGATCGACGACTGAGACGAAGCTCCTGACGACGGGAAAAGCCTCGGCATCGACGCTGTTGACCGTGACGTTCATCCCGGCATAGAGGGCGTCGGTGCGGCGGCCGATGCTGAGAACCGTGCCGTTATCGCCGACCGCCCAGCCGGAGTAGGGAGTGACCATCCAGACGGCATTGAGCTGTGCGGTCACGCCGCTCTTCTCCAGGGTCCAGGTGGCCCCGCCGTCCCCTGTGCGGTAGACGCGTCCGCCCTCTCCGACAGCGACGACGTTGCGCCGGTCGGTGAAACAGAGATCGTTGAGGCCGAGGGTGCTGACCGCAAGCGCGCTCCAGGTGGCGCCGCCGTCGACCGTCCGCAGCACTTTGCCGTCGGCGGTAACCGCCCAGCCGCACATCGAGTCAACGAATTTCACACCGCGGATGGCGCTGGTGACGCCGCTGTTCTGGATGCTCCAGGTGGCGCCGCCGTCGAGCGTCTTCATGATCACGCCCGCATCGCCGACTACCCAGCCGGTCTCCTCATTGACGAAAGAGACGTCGTAAAAGGTCTTGTCCGCTGCGCTGTACTGGGCGGCCCATACCGAACCACCGTTGACCGTCTTTTCGATCAGCCCCTGGGCGCCGACATTCCAGCCGACCGTACTGCTGACCATGATATTGGCATGTAGGGTCATGGTGCCGTTCGTCGGCCAGGGCGTCCAGGCGGCGCCGCCGTTGGCGCTCTTCATGGCCAGGCCCGTGCCGGTGCTGCTCTGGCCCACCAGCCATCCCGTCGTCGGGTCGGTGAAGAAGAGATCGCGCACCACCGATTTGGCGGTGACAGCGCCGGCGCTCCAGCTCGCTCCGCCGTCAGTGCTGCGCACGACCACCCCGTTGTCACCGGCCGCAATCACGCGCAGGCTGTCGGCCATGACGGCATAGAGGTTGCCGGTCGTGCCCGCCGGTTCAGTTGACCAGCCCGCCTCCCCGCTCGAGAAGGGCCAGGTCCGGGCATAATCCTGGGCTTGGGGAGAGACGCTGGCGACCTGCCCGCTGCTGTTATAGGTGAATGCGGCGTAGTAATAGGTGGTCTCCGGGGTCAGACCCGTATCGACAAATGAACTGTCATTGCCGGTATAGGCGACATCCCCGTCATCGATGTGCGCCGGGAAGCCCCCCATTTTCCTCTTCACAGTGACGGCGTCGTATGCCTTGCCCGCCGGGAACTGCCATTGGCAGTAGATCCGGTTGTAGGCGATCGCCTGCGCCGTGAATTCATGGACATTGGGCAGTTCGCCTGCGATATAGTAGCGCCCTTTATCCCATCCTCCCTTGCTCCCGCGCGCGGCCGTGATGACGACATTGCGCCAGGTGTTGTCGCGGCCCGGATTGTGGGTGGTATAGGTCACCACATACTGGGAGGAGAGCACGATGCTCAGTTTGTCGATGATGCCGCGGAAATCGCCGTAGATATTGTACCACAGACCACCGGTCTCGGCGGCCATCTTGCGGTATTGGGGATAGTCCGGGCCGACCACGTTGCACATGATACGCTGGGATTTCAGCAGATCGATCATCGAATCGGTGGTATAGGTCGTGGTCCCGCCGCCGCTCTCGCCGGCCTGATGATAGCTGGCATCGGTGATGAGGATGAAAATGCGCTGGCTGACCGCCCGGAAGGTGAGAGTGGTAGCGCGCGCCAGCCCCTCGAGCGAATTTTCCGGGGTATCCCCGCCGCCCGAGGCGTAGAGGCCGTTTATCCACCCCTTGAAGGTGCTGATGTCGGCGGTGAAATCGTTGACCTTCTCGACCTCGTCCCCGTAGGTGACCAGGGCGAGACGGTAATCGATACCCTTGGCGGCGAGGGCGTCAGCAAAGGCCGAAGCCCTGTCCTTGACGCCGCTGATCGAGCCGCTCATGCTGCCGGTGGTGTCGAAAACAAATACAATGTCGGCTTTGGCGCCGGAGGTGATGCTCACCGATTCAACCTTGATCGGCGATTCCGGGGTGCCATCCTCGCGCACCCCGAAATTTTCGGCGGTGAGCTCGGCGATCGGTTCGTAGGTGACCGAATCGACGACACTGACGAAGGATTTGACGCTCGGGAAGGCGCTGGCGTCGATGCTGCTGATCTTGACCGAGTAGCCAAAGAGGTTAAAACCCTCTTCGGTTCTGGCGGAGGCCTGGGCGGAGGGCATCGGCGGGGAGTAGCGCCCCGCGCCGTTATAGGCGAAGGCGCCGTAAAAATAGGTCGTATTGGCGGCCAGAAGGGTGTCGGTGCAGAAGCTCCTGGTGCCGTTGTAGACGACCACGCCGTCGCTCGCGCTGGCGGGATAGCCGCTGGCGTTGCGCACGATGACGGTGCCGGCGTAATCATCGCCGGGATTATTCCAGGCGAGATTGATGGTATTGGGACCGGTCGCCGCGGCGGTCATCCCCGTGATAATGCCGGTATAAGTGGTGCCCCTCTGCAGCTTGAGGATGGTGCCGCCGGCGCCGGCAGCCCAGCCGCAGGCCGGATGGACCAGAAAGAGGTCATTGAGGTGATTGACGGTGGTGCTGTTCTCCTCTTTCCAGGAGTCACCGCCGTCATAGGTCTTGAAGATCCGGCCGTTGTCGCCCGCGATGTAGCCGTGGTAGCCGGAGGAGAAATGGATGGCGCGCAGCGCCTGGCTGCTCACCTGGTTCGCGCTCCAGGTGGCGCCGCCGTTGGTGCTCATCAGCACCTTGCCGTCCTCGCAAACGGCCCAGCCGAAATTTTCGTCGGCGAACCAGATGTCGTTGATGCGGGCGCTCACTCCGCTGGTCATCAACTGCCAGTTGGCGCCGCCGTCAGCGGTGCGCAGGATGACCCCGTTTTCGCCCGCCGCAACTCCCTTGTCGCCATCGAGGAAATAGATGGCGTGCAGGCCGGCGGCGAGGCCGGTGAACTGCTGCGACCAGGTCGCACCGCCGTCACCGGTGGTCTCGATCTTGCCCTCATGGCCGCTGATCCAACCGGTCGTGCCGTTGACCATGTGCAGGCTGTACAGCCGGGCCGAGCTGCTGCTCAGGATCCGCGACCAGGAGAGGCCGCCGTCCACGCTCTTGAGGATGACCGAATTCTGTTTGCTGTCGTTGCCGACCGCCCACCCGGTCGTCGCATTGAGAAAGAAGAGATCGCGCAGAGTGAACTGCGCGGCCACATTGCGGGCGGTCCAGGTCGCCCCCCCGTTGGCGGTGTGAAGCAGCGTGCCCGCGCTTCCGCCCGCCCAGGCCCGCAGAGTGTCGACCGCCCAGACCGTGAAAAGATCCTCGGTGGACGGAACGCTCTGCCTGTTCCAGGAGACATCGGTGATCACTGCGGGAAGGACAGTGATATAGTTCTCTTTTTTGACCATGTATTCCCGGCTGCCGTCGGAGACCCGGAGGGTGACCGTGTAAAGACCCGGTTTGGTGTAGGTGTGCTGCGGATTCTGCGTGTAAGAGTCGATGAAGAGGTCGTTATCAAAATCCCAGCTCCAGGAGAGGATTCCCCCGCTGCCGATGATCGTATGGCCGGACGGGGTCTTGGCGCCGGCTGCGGCCAGAGCCATCGCAGGCGCGCCCGCCAGGATCTGGTTGCGCACGGTGACCGCCCCGGTGGCGCCGTCGATATCGCATACATACCAGAAGAGGCCGGCACCGCTGGTGGGAATGGCAACCGACTGCAGCAGCCCGTCCGAAGTGTAGATCTGCACCTGTGCTTTGGCGCTGCTGATGGCGGGGATGGTCGAATAGTTCTCGACGTAGCAGCGATAGGTGCCCGGCTGCAACTCCCCGATGGTGATGGTCTCCGGCCCGTAGCCCTCCTGATGATCGACATCGAGAAAGACATAGGGCACGGAGGCGAGATGGCCCTTGTTTTCCCAATAGATTTCGTGGCTCATGCCGCCGATGATCGGCGTATGCAAATGCAGATCGAGGTCCTTGGGCTGGCCGCCCCAATTGAGGATCAGCCGCATCTCGCCCGGTTTGATGACCGGCGTCAGCGAGATCTCGATATACTTGTCCTCGCCCTCGGCGAAGGCGAGAATGGATTCCGTGCCCATATAACCCGTCGCCGTCACCGCGAGGGTGTAGCTGCCGATGCTGGAGAGGTCGTTGAACTGCACCAGGAGCGGGGCCTTGCCCGAGAAGGGTTCGGCCGAGAAATTGGCAGCAATGACGCTGGTCGGGATATCCTCGATGGTGTAGTGTCCCGCGGAATCGGTCTCCGCGCTCCGGCCCGCGATCCAGACCACCGCTCCGGGGATTCCCGATTTGGTGATCGCATCGGTGACGCGCCCGGTCAAGGTGGCATATTTGCCGGCATCGGCCGATTTGCCCACGGTCATGGTCAGTCGGCTGGTCTGATAGCCGTCCGCGCTCGCGACGATCACAGAGGAACAGCCGGTGGCGGCAGCAGTGCCCATCGAAACCGAAAATTCAACCTCGCGCGTGCCCCTGCTGATGGTAACCGCCTTGGGCACCTGCAGGCAGGAGGTTTCGGAGGAGCTCAGGGTGATGACCACATCGCTGATGGCAGCGGCAGGCAGGGCGACTTTGGCGATGACGCTCTGGCCGAGGGGAACGGTCAGCTTTTCCGCGCTCAGGACGAGCTGGGTGTTATCCCCCGAGCCGATCTCGACGACCGCGCCGTAGTCGGGAAAATCGGTCTTGTAATAAAAGGTGATAAAGGAGCCCTTGAGAGCGGACCAGTCGCCCGCCCAGGAGGAAGGCGCCACCGCCCAATGATAGTCGCCGGTGCCCCAATCGCTGATCTGGAGGAAGCCGCCGTTCTCCCCGCCGGCGGGGCTCCAGCTCAGGGTTCCGTCGCCCGAAGCGCTCCACCCTTCGGTTCCCTCATCAAAAGTGGCCGCAAATCGCGAACCGATCCGGACGCTGTCGACAGCGCCGGTGTCGCGCGAATCGCTCATCTCCGTCCGGATGCGAAAGGTCTGCACATTGGCCAGGATGGCGTTGAGCTCCTCCTCCCCGACATCAAACCGGCTGGTGTCAAGCTGGATAGTGACGCGCTGCCAGTCGTTGGCCACAGGCGGCGGATCGAAGGGGGCTGAAGCCACCCCCGCTGACGCGTTCATCCTGAGGATTTGCGCTTGCAGCGGCATGCTCATGCAGAGAAAAACGATGAGAGCTGAAAGCCCGATGACCCGAACCACACGATTGTTTTTCATATTCAACTCTTCAGTTAATGCGACCGTTACATTTCATCTATCACCGGGGAGGGCCCGTCAAGCCGGGCCGCCCCGAAGGTCCTGGCGGTTGCCCGCCATCACTGGATGGTGATGCGGCTGCCGAGCGCCACGGCCGGCATCTGCACAGCATGCTGATCATAGAGGCCGAGATCCATACCGCTGAGGCTGAGGTCGATCTCGGCAACCGAACTCCCCACCGCCTGGAAAACAATGCGGGCGATCTTGCCCTCTCCGCTCACCGATTTGCCCGCGGGAAAAACGCCGAGCAGCAGCTTTACTTCTCCCGCCACATTATCCCGGCTGAACTGCAGCTGGGTGACCGCCCCCCCGTTCTTCTTGAGAAAATCATCCTCACGGCCGAGTTCGACGACCTGCAGCCTCGCGGGATCAAAGAGCAGCTTGGTGCCAATGGTGCAGAGGCTGTCCACATGATGAGCCCTGACGAAGACGGTGAAGGTGCTGTTTTTGGCAAGGGTGGTATCGATCGGGGTGAGGGTGAGGGCCGGGACCTGGAACTCAAGTTTCATCCGGAGGGTCACCTTCTGGTTTTCCTTCAAATCGAGGCTGTCGCTGCCGGCGAGGACAAGCAGGGTATCCTGATAGGCGGAGACCTCAAAAAGACGATTCTTGCCGGGCGGGACTTTGAGATCGGTTCTGAACTGACCTTCGGCGGTGACTGCAGTATCCACGGTAACCGCTTTCATCCCCGCCCCGGTGACGGTGATGACCAGCCGGCTGATGCCGGTTTCGAGCAGGGTCGCCTTGCTGAGCGTAAAAGATGCCGTGGCTCCGGCCGCCCCGGGAGGCTCCGGCGCCGTCGACAAAGGTTTTTCGCACGCGCCGGTCAGAGCCAGCAGCAGGCCGACGGCCAGGACAGGGACCACTCTATTGGCTGCAAACATTCTTTGACTCCTATGGATAAAATGCTTCATACTCTGCGCTGCCTTGTCTGTGCGGTGAGCCCGATTCCGCTCCCGAAAAGCGGGAGAATCAGCCGGACCCGCCTCCTTGCGGTTCACCAGCCGACGACCAGCCCGACCGAGGCTTTCTTATCCGAACTCTCTTCGTCTCCGCTGCTGAGAAAATAATAAAGGCCGCCGCCCGCCGCCGCAGCCGCGATCCAGAAAACAGGCCTGGAGAAAACCGACTTGATCGACTTGTTCTGCTCTGACGGACCGGCCGGGGCCTCTGCGCTCTCGGTTGTCCGGGCAGGCGTCTGGGCCGGCTTTTTCCCCTGCAGACGCGCCAGCTCAGCATCGGTGATCAGACGGATCGGAATCATATCGGTTTGACTCTCGTTGCCAAAATCATCCACAGCGGCGATCCTGTAGGCCAACTGTCCTCCCGCCGTCAATTGCACCGGCAGGGTCACCCGATAGGAAGCACCCGATTCAACCGTCTGGACCTCGTCGGCATGGACATAGCCAACCACCCCCGCGGCGGTGCGGATGCGGTAATAGGGCGCCCGGACCAGGGTGACCTCCAAAAGTTCACCGGCGGCGAGCCGGGCCAGGCTCTTGCCCGAGCCCCCGGGCAGGGAATTGACCACGACGCCCTCCGCACCGGTCTGCACCACGACGGGCACGCTGCTCTCGCTTTTGACCTGGTTCATCTGATGCTGAACCTCCTGCCCCTCATGCTGGATCGTGATGCGCACGCTTTTGACGCCCCCGTTGTCGCTCACATTGGCGATGATCGGCAGCACCTTGCCCACCCGCCCCAACCGCACCGGCTGATGGGCGATCCTGGGCGGGATGGTATCAAATACCTGGGCGGCTGCGAGCAGCGGCAGAATCAGCAACGCAAATACCAGGCGCCGCATTGTTTCAGGATTTGGCATCTGTTTCATGGTATGACATTCTCCCTGGGTTGGGCGGATTCAGATTACCCTAAACTTCTTTTTAATTTATTTATTATCAAAGAGATGCAAATTTAACCCGTAGTAACCGGTTTACAGTAGGCAAAATCCAGTCCACAATCACCCAATAACCGCCGCCCGACAGGAAATATTGGTCATAAAAAAGCCCGGTTTCAAAAGAAACACGGGCCGCCCGGATCTCCGGGAGAGATGCACATACGCAGACCAGCTGCTGCATGATATGTAGAAAGTTAGCTGCCATAACTATCGGAGTCTGCCGCTCTCCGCATCCCCGGATGCTGATTCAGTCATGAAGGACGGGGCTGCTCTGGCCTCCCCGCTCCCCGGTCAGGAAATCTTTTTCACACGATAGGTGATCTCGCCGGCGGGAATGAGTATCGAAACGATATCATCAACCGCCTTGCCCACCAGGGCCTTGCCCACCGGTGAGTCGATCGAAATGGCATCGAGATCGTAGGAATGAAATTCGGCTGTGGGCACCAGCTCGTAGATCATCTCCTCCTGGGTCTTCTCGTCGACCAGGACCACACGGCTGCCGACATGAACTTGATCATTGTTCATCATCTCCGCGCTGAGGATGCGCGCCCGGGAGAGCGTCTCCTCCAGGCGGCCGATCTTGCGCTCGATCAGCAGCTGCTTCTCCTTGGCGGCATCATATTCCGCATTCTCGCTCAGATCGCCTTTCTCCCGCGCTTCGGCGATCTCCTTGATCACCTTGGTGCGGTCGTTGCGTTTTAAATGATGCAGTTCAGTCTGCAGTTTCTCCAGCTGCTCTTTGGTCAGATACAAAGGTTTCATGCAGAAGCCTCTTCACTCTCTTTTGGTTAACACCCTCGCTTGCTCGCTCATTCCTCGCGGAATAAAAACGCAAACCGAATCGGCGTTCCTGACACCGATTCGGTTTGCGTGGTGTTAAACTAATGATAAATACGATATTTGTCAAGCAAAATCTGAAGATTCAAACCGGCTGGACCCGCCACCTAACAAAATACCTTGCTTTTTTTCCAGCTTATGCTAAATTGGAGGGACTCACTTGAGAGAAGGGAACCATGCCTCCCAAAAAGCAGAAAGTCTTTGTCATCACCACCGGCGGCACCATTGAAAAGATCTACGATGAGGAGAGCGGAACCCTGACCAACCGCGGCTCTCTTCTGCAGCAGATGCTCAGCCGGCTGCGCCTTCCCTATACCACCATCCAAAGCTATGACCTGCTCTGCAAGGATTCCCTTGAGATGACGGACAAGGATCGCCAGATGATCCTCTTCGCGGTTGAAAACCTGCTCGAGCACAGCGCCCCCATTCTCATACTGCACGGCACTGACACCATGGAGTTGACGGCCGACTATCTTTTCAGAAACCTGCCCGATCTGAAAGTACCGATCATCCTGACCGGCGCCATGAAACCCTTCGGTTTCGATAACTCGGATGCCCTGCAGAATTTCACCGAGGCCCTGCTCGCCTGCTCCCTTAGCGCTCCCGGCCTCTACATCAGCATGCATGGCTGCGTGCATCCCCTTCCCGGCGTTTTCAAAAACCGCGAAAAAGGAACCTTTGAAAGAAAAGAGCAGAACCAAATCAATTCACCTGTCTAACCTTAATCAGGAGGTCCCATGTCTGTCGTAGCGCATCTCGAACCCAAATCGCTGTGGAAATATTTCGACGAAATCCGCAAGATCCCGCGCGGCTCCGGCGACGAAAAGGCCGCCGGCGACTATGTCCTCAAGGTGGCCAAGGATCTCGGCCTGAAGGGGATCCGCGACAAAGAGGGCAATGTGGTCATCTACAAAAAGGCTACCCCCGGCCACGAAAAATCCCCCGGCATCGTCCTGCAGGGTCATCTCGATATGGTCAACGAGAAACACTCCACCTCGAAGCATAATTTTGACAAGGATCCCATCACCCTGCTTCTCGACGGCGAATGGCTCCACGCCGACGGCACGACCCTCGGTGCGGACAACGGCATCGGTCTTGCCGCCGCCCTGGCTGTACTCGAGGATGACAAGCTGAAACACGGTCCCCTCGAAGCGGTCTTTACCGTCGATGAAGAACGCGGTCTCAACGGCGCCCGCGCCCTGACCTCTGACCTCCTGCATGGCCGCATCCTGCTCAATCTCGACAGCGAAGAACTCGGCAACTTTTCCATCGGCTGCGCCGGCGGCGCCGACACCCATCTCGCCCTGCCGCTCAAACGCACTGAGGCCAAGGGCGACAAGGTGCTCTATCTGCACATCCACGGCCTGCGCGGCGGCCACTCCGGCATCGATATTCATGAAGGCCGCGGCAATGCAGTCAAAATCCTCAACCGCCTGCTCTGGCAGCTCTCCAGGGAAGTTAAATTAGAGCTGGTCAGCTTCAACGGCGGGGATAAACACAATGCCATCCCGCGCGAAGCCTTCGCCGAAATTGTTGTGCGCAAAAAAGATCTCGGCAAAACCAAAAGCTGGCTGGAAAAAGCGATCGAGGAGATCCGCACTGAATTCAAGCCGGTCGAGAACAAGATCGAGCTGACCATCGAGGAACTCAAGGGCAAGGTGCCGAAGGTGCTCGAGCCTCAGTCGATGGAAACACTCCTCGGCCTGATCTTCGCCCTGCCGCACGGCCCGCTGGCCATGAGCCGCGGCATGAAGGGACTGGTGGAAACCTCCAATAACGTCGCCGCCATCAAGTCCTCCGCCGCCAAGGCGGTCATCCTCTGCAGCAGCCGCAGCTCCAACAGCGCCGCCTTGCGCGCCACGCGCGACAAACTGGCCGCGATCGCCCACATGACCGGGGTCAAGGTGGAACAGCCTGAGGGTTATCCCGGCTGGATGCCCAACCTCGACTCGCCGCTGCTCAAAGTCACCATGGATACCTACAAGGAGGTGACCGGCAAAAAGGCAGTCTATTCGGCCATCCACGCCGGCCTGGAATGCGGCATCATCGGCGAAAAGTTCCCCGGCATGGACATGATCTCTTTCGGTCCGGATCTGAAGCACCCCCACTCCCCGGAAGAGAAGGTGAACGTCAAGAGCGTGGCCAAATTCTATCAGCACCTGCTCAAGATCATCGAAACCCTCGCCTGATCCTGGCGGGCATGTCCGTCGCAGCCGCAGCTGCCCCGGCAGCTCAAGCTCCCAGCCTCACCCCGCCCCGCGGCCTTTGCCGCGGGGCTTTTTTTATCCTCGCCAGTTCTCGCCGCAGTGTAACAAATGAAATCCCCCCGCCGTATAAACCGTGAGAACAAACCTCGGCATAACAGTCTAATCCTTTGGAGTCGCCCGTTATGACAAAGCGGAACAAGAAAAAATGGTTCTGGCTCATCGCCGCCGCGGCTGTAGTGGCCCTGCTCGCAGTCGCCTTGGGCGCCAGATCAAAGAACGGCAAGGAGACGGGGCCGGCGAAAGTCAAGGTCGGCCGCATGGATATCATCGACAAAGCCCTGGCCGTGGGCGCGATCGAGCCCAGGAACGAAATTGCCGTGAAATCCAAAACCTCCGGCGTGGTCGGCAAACTCTACGTCGAGGTCGGTGATTACGTCCGGGCCGGCGCCCCCCTGCTCGATGTCCGTCCCGATCCCACTCCGCTGGAACTGGCCGAAACCACCCGCGGGGTGGAGATCGCCGAGATCGAACTCGCCACTCTCAACCGGGAGATGGAGCGCCAGAAGGAGCTCAAAGCGAAGGGTCTGATCTCGCAGCAGGAATACGAGACACTGGAACAGCAGTACGACCAGGCCGCGGTGCGCGCCAAAATCGCGCGCGAACGTCTCGAGCTGCTTAAAAAGGGGCGCGTTCAGATCGCCGAAAACACCATCGAAACCACGGTCAGAGCGCCGATCACCGGCTACATCCTGCAAAAGTCGGTCAACCTCGGCGACCCGGTCGTCCCCCTCACCTCCTATCAGGCCGGCACCGAGCTGATGAAGATGGCGGATATGAAGGATCTGCTCTTCCGCGGCACCCTCGACGAGATCGACGTCGGCAAGATCAGCGAGGGTATGCCCTGCGAACTGGCGATCGGCGCACTGCCGGGCAAGACCGTCAAAGGCCACGTCGCGCTCATTTCACTCAAGGCGCGCAAGGAGGAGAATACCACCCTCTTCCCGGTCGAGATCACCATCGATGACGCGGCCGGCGCCGTGCTCCGGGCCGGATTTTCCGCCAACGCCACCATCATCATCAACAAAAAGGTGCAGGTGCTGGCCATACCGGAGCGGGTGGTCACTTTCCGCAACGACTCGGCCTTCGTCCAGATCAGCACCGGACCGGAGGAGAGCAAGGAGATCCCCGTTCAGACCGGACTCAGCGATGCCATCCATATCGAGGTGATCTCCGGCCTGGAGGAGGGGCAGGAGGTGCTCGAGAAGAAGGTCAAACCGATCGTTTAGCCGTATACCGCCCCCGACCGGAGCGGAGGAAACCATAGTAAGGCCTGTGAATATGAGCCATCTGGTTGAAACCCTCAAAGAGATCTTTTACTACCTGCGCCAATACAAAGGCCGCACCTTTATGACCCTTTTCGGCATTGTCTGGGGCACAGTCAGCATTGTAGTGCTCCTGGCCTTCGGCGTCGGCGTGCAAAAGTCCCTGAGCAAAAGCATGCACGGAATGGGCGAAAGCATCGCCATTCTTTGGCCCGGCCGCACCAGCATGCCCTGGAAGGGCTTCAACCGCGACCGGTATATCCGCCTCGAGGAGGAGGATGCCGAGCTGCTGCGCCGCGAAGTGCGCGAGATCCGCAGCATCAGCCCGGAATACGCCAAGTGGAACGCCCCCCTGCGCCATGGTGAACAGGTCAACAAGCCCAACATTGCCGGCATCATCCCCGAATACGCCGAGATGCGCAACATTCAGGTCCAGCCGGGCGGACGCTGGATCAATGACCTGGATGTGAAAGGGCGCAAACGGGTCATATTCCTCGGCGATGAGCTGTGCAAATACCTCTTCGGCGAAGGCAGCAATCCCGTCGGCAAATATATTTTTGTCGCCGATTCGCCCTTTCTGGTCATCGGCGTGCTCGCCCACAAGCTGCAGAACTCCTCCTACAGCTCACGCGACCAGGACCGCGCCTTCATCCCGGCCTCGACCTTTCAATCGCTGTTCGGACATCGCTATATCGATAATATCGTCTATAAAATCAGCGGTCCCCTCGATTCGGAACTGGCACAGCAGCGCATCTATGAGGTGCTCGGCAAAAAGAAAGGCTTCGACCCTGCGGACAAGCAGGCTCTGGGGATCTGGGACACCACTGAAATGGACAAATTTATCTATTATTTTTCTCTTGGCTTCAATCTCTTCATGGGCCTGATCGGAGTGATGACCCTCACCGTCGGGGGCATCGGCCTGGCCAATATCATGTATGTCGTGGTTCAGGAGCGGACCGCGGAGATCGGCGTGCGCCGCTCCATCGGCGCCAGACGCTCCCATATCCTGACCCAGTTCCTGCTCGAATCTTTCATCATCGTTGCCATCGGGGCCCTTGCCGGCTTCATACTGGCCGCCCTGATCATCAGGGGCATCGCCGCCATGCCCTATGAGGACTTTGTCGGCGATCCGGCCATCGATGTCAAAGTGGCCCTCATCACCATGTTCATCCTCGGGCTGGTGGGAATGATCGCCGGATTTTTCCCGGCGCGCAAGGCCTCCCGGCTCAGCGTCATCGAATGCCTGCGCCACTGAGCCCCTCCATTCAGCCCAAGCGGCCGGATGAGCGGAAATCGTGAACACTTTGCAAGGTCACCGCCATGCATATTTTGATGCTGGTCAGAGAATTTCTTCAGGACATCAAAAAGCAGAAACTCCGCGCTTTTTTGACCACTTTCGCCATCACCTGGGGCACCATGGTGGTCATCCTGCTGATGGCGTTCGGTGCCGGCCTCAGCTTCCGCATGCGCGAAGGCCTGCTCAATGCGGCTGACCGGGTGATCACAGTCTATGCCAACCAGACCAGCATCAAGTACCAGGGCCTGCCGATCGGACGGCGCATCCGCCTCACTGAAGCCGATGCGGAGCTGCTCCGGCAGAGCATCCCGATGGTCGGCCAGGTCTGCCCCCAGCTGGGCAGGCACGGCATCAGACTGCGCAGCGGCAGCCGCACCGCGCTGACCTACACCGAGGGGGTCTATCCCAACTTTGAATTCATGCGCCGGATGTATCCGGCGGCGGGTGGCCGTTTCCTCGATGCGCTGGATCAGGAGCAGAAACGGCGTGCACTCTTTCTCGGCAGCGCGATCGCCAAAGAGCTCTTCGGGGATGAGAATCCGGTCGGAAAAACCTGCGAGCTGGACGGGCTCCCCTTCACCGTTGTCGGCATCCTCCCCAAAAAGCTGCAGACTTCGATGAACAACGGGCCGGACGACCGCCGCGCGGTCATCCCCTTTTCAACCTTTCAAAGTATCTATGGCCACCGCTACCTCAACAGCATCATCATTCAGCCGGTCAATCCCCTTGAGGGCAAGCGGATCAAGGATGAAATTTTCCGGGTCCTCGGCCGCAAGTACCGCTTTGATCCCAAGGACGACAAGGCTCTTTTCGTCTGGGATACGGCCGAGTTCGTCGCCCAGCAGGAGAAGGTCTTTCTCGGCCTCAATATTTTTCTGGGCGTGGTCGGGGCCATGACCCTGCTCATCGCCGGAGTCGGGGTGGCCAACATCATGTATGTGGTGGTCAAGGAGCGCACCCGCGAGATCGGCATTAAACGGGCGGTCGGCGCCAAACGGTGGCACATCATGCTGCAGATCATCTTCGAGTCCCTGCTGATGTCAACCATCGGCGGAATAGCCGGCATTTTGCTCGCCGTCGGCATTATCAAAATGGTCTGGATGATCCCCGCCGGGGAGGGGGCGATGGAGTTCCTCGGCCGGCCGCTGCTCTCCAGCGCAGTGATGGCAGCCGCGGTCTCCCTGCTCGCCCTCATCGGCCTTCTGGCCGGACTCTTCCCGGCGCGCAAGGCGGCGCGCATCGATCCGGTCGAGGCCCTGCGCTACGAATAAAGGCCTCATGCTCAACCTCTGCGTCCGGGCCGGTGCAAGGGGCGAAAGCAGCCCGCATCGACCAGACCAGGTTTTTGCGCTGCGTATGAAAGTGCTTGCTTAGCTTCAGGAATATATCTACATTAGGGGGAACAAATCCCGCCAGGGAATCGTTTCACTTGCACATGGGGACGAATCTGGTTTCGACGGGAATCATGGTGGTAGTGGATGCATGCCGAGGACCCCGGTCTCCTCGTTAATCATCCGGGAAAACAAGTAAATGCAGACGATTATTCGTATGCACTAGCTGCCTAACTAAAGGCGGCTTCGTTCACCGCGGTTTGCGCCTGCAGGGGCTGCGGATGAACGTCGATCTCTGCGGGCTAGCCTCCAGACATGCTCTGGGTTCGGAGGCGAAACCTTACAGGGCTGGATCGCATCGGCTTGGTCTGCTGCGCTAGATGCGATCGAGATTCAGCAGAAGACTAAGCATGTAGCGGCTGCTATGGCCGGGTTTTCGGACGTGGGTTCGACTCCCACCGTCTCCACCACAAGCCTTGTCGGTTCGACAAGGCTTTTTTTATTGCTTTGTTGGACACTTTTTAGTATACTCAGACCATGTCCGTCAACAATGACAAAAACATAACCACCCAGATCCTAATCATCGCCATGCTCACCGCTGGCGTCTTGATCTTCTTCGAATTCATCAAGAGCACCTGGTGGCCCGACCTGGGCCTGTGGCCATCCCATATCGTCACCATTATTTTTGTCACCCTCTGCGCAGTGATCGCCAGCCATTCGGTCATCTCCAAGGAGCGCCAGCTGCGGCGCCAGACCGAGATGGCCTTGAGCTGGCGGGAAGAGGCCGAGAGTCTGGTGGCCTCCTCGGACCGCGCGCGGCGCATGATCTTCGACGGCGTCTATGACGCGGTGATGATTCACAATGCAGCCGGCGCCATCATCGATATCAATCAAAGTACTCTCGATCTTTTTCAGGCCGACAGCCAGCATATGATCGGCGGATGGGTGCAGGATTTCTTCGTATCTGTCGATGAAACCCCGGAACCCCTGACCGAGATCTGGGCAAAGGTGCTGCGCGGGGAGGAACAGCTCTTCCACTACCGGGCGCGGCGCCCCTCGGATGGTTCCGTTTTTGATGTCGAGGTCTTCCTCCGCCGCATCCAGCTCGGTGAGAAAGATCTCCTGCTGGCCAATATCCGTGATCTCACCGAACTGAAACACATGAAAGAGTTCGCCCATCTGCAGGAACAGAAGCTCATCCAGGCGGACAAGATGGCCTCGCTCGGCGTCCTGGTTTCGGGCATGGCCCACGAGATCAACAATCCCAATAACTACGTCCTCCTCAACGCCCGCGTCCTCAGCAAGGCCTGGAACGACATCCAGCCGATCGTGGAAGAGTATTACGAGGCCAACGGCGATTTCGCCATCGCCGGCATGCCCTACTCCTCCGCCCGCGACCGCCTCGGCAATCTCTATATGGGAATCACCGAAGGGGCCATCCGCATCGAACGGATCGTCCAGCATCTGAAGGATTTCGCCCGCCAAACCGGCGATCATGTCTACGGCGAGGTGGATGTCAACCAGGCGGTGGAGGCCTCGGTGGAGATCCTGCGCGGCCTCATCCTGCGCAGCACCGGGCACTTTCAACTCGACTGCGCCCCCGATCTGCCCAAAATCCACGGCAACTCCGTCCATCTCGAACAGGTTCTGGTCAACCTGATCACCAATGCCTGTCAGGCTCTGCGCAGCCATCAGGAAAAGATCCGTGTCGTCACCCGTTGGGAGAGCGACAGCAAGCGCGTCCTTCTCTCGGTCACCGACGAGGGCGAGGGCATCACCGACGAAAACATGCAGCACATCATGGATCCCTTTTATACGACCAAGCGCGAACACGGCGGCACCGGACTGGGCCTCTCCATCTCCTATAACCTGATCAAGAATTTCGGCGGCGAACTCAAGATATCATCCACTCCCGGCAGCGGCACCAGCGTGGAGGTTTGGCTGCCGGTCACCTCCCGGCCCGTAACAGGAGTGCAACAGGGCGATTAGAGGCCGGACTTAACTCTATCATAGAGGTTGGGATGTTCTCAACATGGCGTAACTCCATCCGTACAGAGATCCTTTTCTATCTGATTCCGGGACTGCTCTTCATTCTGATGCTCTTCATCCTGACGATCATCATCATGAGCACCTCCCAGCAGAATGAAGCGATCATCAGGCAAACCCAGGAGACGACGCGCCACTACGCCTCCGAGGTGCAGGTGCAGATGCGCGCCGGACTGGAGTACGTTGAAACCGTGGCGACGGTGATGGAGAACTATCATTCCCGTGACCGGGCGGAAGTGAACGCCATGCTGCGCCAGTTCATCATCCGTCATGAAAATTTCGTCGGTCTCAGCCTGGGCTTCGAGCCCAACGCCTTCGACGGCCGCGACCGCCACTTTCGCGGCACCCCGGGCAGCGACGCCAACGGCCGCTTCCTGCCTTACTGGAATCGCATCAGCGGCAAGATCGGGGTCGAACCGCTGGTCAACTACCAGACGGACGACTGGTATCAGATACCCAAGGCCACCCACACCTCGCTGCTGACCGAGCCCTATCTCTATCGCGGCGTGCTGATGGCCACCTTCTCCGCCCCCATCCTCCGGGAGGGCAAATTCTCCGGCGTCGCCACCGGCGACGTCTCGCTCGAATACCTCTCCGAGATGATCACCAGGATCAAACTCTTCGAGAGCGGCTACGCTTTCATGGTCAGCAACAAGGGCACTATCATCGCACACAAGGAGCGCAGCCTGGTCGGCCATAAAAGCCTCACCGAATACGGGCGCGAAGCCGGCGGTGAGGGTTTTATCAAGCTGGCGGAGCAGATTCAGCGCGGGGAGGACGGCTTCATCGAGACCGAGGATCCCGAGACCCACCACCCCATCCTGATCTTCTTTTCGCCGATGAAGACCGGCAACTGGAGCTTCATCGCTGTGGTGCCGCGCCAGGAGGCCCTGGCAGGGGTCCGCTCGCTTACCCGGGCGATGCTCCTGATCGGGCTGGCCGCCCTGCTGCTCATGACCGGCCTGGTCTTTCTGGTCGCCACCAAGATCACCACCCCGATCAAGGAGGTGGCCGAACGCATGAAGAACGCCCACATCAACACCCTTTTCAATTCCAGCCGGCCGGACGAGATCGGCGAACTGACGCGCGCCTTTGACCGCTTCGCCACCTCGGTCAAGAGTACCATCCTCTACATCGCCCAGTCGCCCGGCGGCAAATCCAGTGCGCCGTCGCTCATGAGCAGCAAGCAGCACAATAAAAACGGCAATAGCAAAAAACCGAACGAAGAGAGATGAAAAAAATCACCTACCCCGCCCTCCCGGTTCTGGTCGTGGATGACGAGGAACAGTTCCGGCTCAGCCTGATAATGACCCTCAGCTCCAACGGCATCAACAACGTCATCGAATGCGGCGACAGCCGCTCCGTGCCTGGAATTCTGCAGGAGACCCCCTGCGAAATGGTCCTCCTCGATCTGGCGATGCCCGGCCTCCCGGGCTCCAAACTCCTCCCTGAGATCGTCAAGGAGTACCCCCATCTGCCGGTGATCATTCTCACCGCCATCAATGAGGTCAACACCGCCGTCGAGTGCATGAAATGCGGGGCCTTTGACTATCTGGTCAAGCCGGTCGACGAGAGCCGGCTGGTGACAACCGTCCGGCGCGCTGCCGAACTCCGTCAGATGCAGGATGAAAACTCCCGCCTCAAGGAGTATCTCCTCTCCAACACCCTCAAGAATCCGGAGGCCTTCGCCCCCACCATCACCCAGAACACCTCCATGCGCTCCATTTTCCAGTACGCCGAGGCGGTGGCCACCACACCGCTGCCGGTGCTCATCACCGGCGAGACCGGGGTCGGCAAGGAGCTCATCGCCCAATCGGTCCACAAAGCCAGCGGCCGCAGCGGCCAATTTATCGCCGTCAACGTCGCCGGCATCGATGACACCCTCTTCTCCGATACCCTTTTCGGTCACAAACGGGGCGGCTTCACCAGCGCGGAGAGCGACCGCAAGGGGCTCATCGAACAGGCCGCGGACGGCACCCTCTTCCTGGATGAGATCGGCGAGCTGAGCCAGGAATCCCAGGTCAAACTGCTCCGCATCCTGCAGGAGGGCCGCTATTACCCGATCGGCTCGGATATCCCCCGTCTCTCCAACGCCCGCTTCATCGTCGCCACCAACCGCGATATCGAAGAGATGGTGCGGAACAGCACCTTCCGCCGCGACCTCTATTACCGTCTGCAAACCCATCGCATCCATATCCCCCCCCTGCGCGAACGCCGCGACGACATTCTCCTGCTCACCGACCACTTTATCCGCAAGGCCAGCACTACCCTGCAGAAAAAGGTGCCGGCCGTCCCCCCCGAACTCTTCATCCTTCTCAACAATTACCTCTTCCCCGGCAATGTCCGCGAACTGGAGGGGATGATCTTCGACGCCATCAGCCGCCATCAGAAAGGAATCCTCTCCCTCGACGCCATCCGCGACAAGGTGGGCAACAACACCATCCCCAAGGGCGAAGGAACGAATCACGAGGCCGCTGTCGCCATCGTCAAACGATTGACCTTCGGCGATGCACTCCCGACCATGAAAGAAACCGGCGACCTGCTCATCCAGGAAGCCCTCGCCCGCAGCAAAGGCAACCAGAAAATCGCCGCCATGATGCTCGGCATCACTCGCCGCGCCCTCAACAACCGCCTGCACCGCAAAACGGGCAACAACGATAAATAGGTGCCACATTTTTTCCACCAGCAGAACCACACCTTAGTCATTAGCTTGTTTTTATTGGCCTTGCCTGGCGTGAGCCTCAGCAGGGCTTTTTTGTGGCACCCCTTTTCTTCCCTCCCGCCGCGAAGTAAATTCCCTATCTTTTTGTTTTTATTGTGATTTAAAAACGGCCCGCTTCTTTGGCCTGCTTATTGCAAATAGCATTTCTCAAACAAGGGCCACGTATGGATAATTCGCCGCACATTCTCATCGTCGATGACGATGAATACACGCGTGACAGCATCGATTTTATCCTGCAGAGCGCGCGTTTTCTGGTCACTTCGGCCCGAGATGGCAGTGAAGCCCTGAACAAAATCCAGCTCGCGGAGAGCCACAGCAATCCCGTCCAGCTTGTCATCATCGATCTGCAGATGCCGGTTTCGGTTGGACTGGCCCTGCTCGACGAGCTGCAACGCTTCAGATCCTACTATACACTGATCGCCATCTCGGCTTATGGCGATCCGGAGCTGCGCGCCGGGCTCCGCCAACGCGGTTGTACAGGGTACCTTGACAAGCCCTTCGATGACCAACAGCTGATCCAGACGGTTAACCGCGGCCTGAAAAAAAGCCACCGTTCAAATCACGCGCACCTCGTTTGAGCACAATCCAAGAGGGAACGCCTTGAGAAAAATCCTGCCTCTATTCTGTCTGCTTCTGTTGATGATCGCCGGCTGCCATTCATTCGTCAAACCTCTGCAAATTGACGATCCTTCCTTCAGCAAGCGAGACCTCCACGGCAAAAACATACTGCTGCTTCCTCTTACCCTTATCGACATTGAAAGCACCTCCTCCGCCATCTCCATTTTCGACAAACCCGATGATCTTGATCAGATCCGCACGGTCATTCAGCAGGATCTCTATCAGGCGTTTGCGACCGGCCCCTGGAAGACCATCTACTGGGCGGAGGCCGCCGCATCGGATCAGGTGCAGATGGTCAGCCTGGTTCAGGAAAAAGACTACTGGCGCGCAGCCGCCCTCGATCCGGTCAGGCTGAAATCGGCGCCTCAGGGATTTGATTTCATCATGGTGCCGGCGGCCATGACCATTACCGCGGAAGCCAGCGACAATCTGGCGATGCGGAGCAGCGATGCCCCTGTACGCGGTATGGCGGCGAAACTCGACTATGCAATTTTCGACCGCAGCGGCGCTCTTGCTCTCGCTCATGGCCGCTTCGAGGGCATTGTCGCCCGCAGCGGCGCCTTTGATGAAGCGGTCGGCCGGGATCCGGCCAAGCTCGCCGCGCGCGAAGTGATACGATTGTTCATTGAGAATATCAGGAAAGAGTAGCCGTGGAGAACGGCAGCGAACAGCGCTTCATCGAAGAGATCGTCGCCCGGACTGTGGACGAGCTCTCCATCGCCAACCATTTTACCTTCCGGGTGCCGCCTCTGGCCCTGGTGGGCGACGGAGTCGCGGCCAGGAGCGGCGAAGAGCTGAAACGGATCGGGGCCTCCCGTGTGCTGATCGTCACCGATCAGACTATTGTGAAACTCGGCCTTCTCGATGTCGTCCTGCGTTCCCTGCAGCGTAATGGGCTGAGCGCGGAGATTTTCGCGCAGATTTCGGGTGAGCCGACGTGGGCCATGGTGACCAGCGGCACGGCGATGGTGCACAGCACCGGATGCGACGCGGTCCTGGCGGTCGGCGGCGGTTCCCCCATCGATGCCGCCAAGATGATCGCACTGCTCGCCCGCAATCCCCTCCCCTTCGCCGAGATCGATCCCGGCAGCGAGCTGGCGCAGAAGCCGCTTCCTCTGGCCGCCATACCGACGACGGCGGGCACCGCTTCGGAAGTCACCGACCTGGCTGTGATCAGCGATCCCGCCTCAGGCCGCAAGGTCGTTTTTGAGCATCCGGCGCTGATCCCCGCCGTGGCGATCATCGATCCGCTGCTGACGATCGGTTTGCCGCCGGCTGTGACCGCCTCCACCGGCCTCGACGTGCTGACCCATGCCATCGAGGCCTATGTCGCCCAGAGTTCCTGCACCCTGGCGCGCGCGCTCTCCTACCGCGCCATCCGGCTGGTCGCGACCTATCTGCCCATCGCCGTCGGCTACGGCACCAACACTCTGGCGCGCCACAAGATGGCCGTCGCCTGCTATATGGCCGGCATGGCCTTTTCGAACGCCGGTCTGGGACTGTGCCACGCCATGTCCCATCAGGCGGGCGGCCACTACAAGATCGCGCACGGTACGGCCAACGCCCTGCTGCTGCCGCATGTGATGCGCTTCAACCTGCTGGTGCGGACTGAGGAGTTTGCCGATATCGCCGCCGCGTTGGGTGAGAAGGTTGAAAACCTGAGCAGGCGGGATGCGGCCGAACGCGCCGTCACCGCGGTCGTAAACCTCATCCAGGACCTCGGCATGCCCTCCGGCCTCGCCGGATTCGGGGTCACGGACAAAGATCTGCCGCAGCTCGCCGATCAGGCGCTGCAGGACAGCTGTCTGCGCACCAACCCGCGCACAGCGCAGAAAGAGGATATCATCAGGATTTACCAACAGGCACTCTGACAGCAGAGAACAGCTAACCCGGAAGGAAGCAGAAAAGATGGCACTGGTCAATCAAATCATCATCGACATCATGATGGCATTCATGGTGCTGGGCGCCCTGGATCGCATCCTGATGCAATTCGGGGGATCTGAGAGCGTTTTTAAAAAGATGCGGTTGGGCCGGCTGGGCCGCGCCTTCGACGGCGCAGGGGCCCAGTTCGAAGAGGGCTTTAACGCCATGGGCCCCCTGGCCCTGGCCATGGTGGGCGTGATCAGCCTGGCACCGGTTCTGGCCCGCCTGCTCGGCCCGATCATCATTCCGCTCTATCAGTTCCTCGGCGCCAGTCCGGCCATGTTCGCCACTACGCTCCTGGCCAATGACATGGGCGGTTTTTTCCTCGCCAAAGAGCTGGCCACCACAGCGGGCCAGATTGATTATCCGGCCTGGATGTACGCAGGCCTCATCCTGGGCGCCATGATGGGCCCGACCATCGTCTTCTCGATCCCCGTCGGCATCGGCATCATCGACAAGGCCGACCGCAAGCATCTGGCCCTCGGCGTCCTCGCCGGCATCGTAACCATCCCCCTCGGCTGCATCGCCGGTGGATTGGTGGCCATGATCTCCAACATCAAGGCGGCGGACGGCACCGCGGTGCTCTTCACCATGGGGCTGATTTTCAAAAACCTCATCCCGGTGGTGATCGTCTCCCTGCTCATCGCCCTGGGGCTCTGGCGCCGGCCCAACGCGATGATCAAGGGCTTCCTGGTCTTCGCCAAGGTGCTGGTGGCCCTGATCACCCTCGGCCTCGCCTCGATCGTCCTCGAGACCCTGACCGGCCTCAAACTCATCCCCGGAATGGATCCGATCTTTCCGGTCGGCGGCGACCAGCCCGGCATCGACTTGCGCGCCATCGAGGTCATCGGCCGCATCGCCATCGTCCTCCTCGGCGCTTATCCGATGGTCTTTCTCCTGACCCGCTGGTTCGAAAAACCCCTGCTCAGCATCGGCAAACTGCTCAAGATGAACAGCACCGCTGCTGCCGGCATGATCGCCACGCTGGCCAACAATATCCCGATGTTCAAGCTGATGAACGGCATGGATGACCGCGGCAAGGTCCTCAATGTCGCTTTCGCCGTCAGCGCCGCCTTTACCTTTGGCGATCATCTTGGTTTCACCGCAGCAAACAAGCCGGACATGATCTTTGCAGTAATTGTCGGCAAACTCATCGGAGGCATTACCGCAGTGCTCTTCGCCATGCTCCTTGCCCCCAAGGGCAATCAGGCGGCTTTGGAATCCGCCCAACCCGAAGAACAATGAGCAGCCGAAAGATCGCGGCTGATGGCTCCACTGCACGCTTAATCCACCCAAACCCCAATCAAAGGAGGAGTTGTATGTACAAGAAACTCACCGTTACCATCCTGTTGACGCTGGTAGTTCTGATCTTCGCCTCGAGCGTTGCCCAGGCTGAAAAGCTCAACGACAAACTCACCTTCCAGACCGTTCTGCGCTATCGCTACATGGTCGAGGAACCCTACACCAAAGCAACCTCCAACTATTTCTACTTCGATCGCGGTTATGTCACGATGAGATACAAATACTCGGACAACATCGCGATGCGCTACACCCTGGATTTCAACCACCGCAACTACACCGACCCCCAGAATGGCAAGCTGCTGAATCAGGGCACCAACGCCCGCATCAAGTACGCCTACATTCAGTTCAAGAACTTTTTGGGAGTGCCGGGCCTCGAGATGCTCTTCGGCAACTATGAGCAGCCGGGAGCACAGAGCTACCACAACACCATTGAAAATTCGTGGATTGACCGCTTCGCTTATGTCAGCGGCACTGCTTTCGACAATGGTTACAGCTCCGCTGTCACCGGCGCCATGGCGACCTACAATCTCCCGGCCAGCCTGGGTGTCAAGGGCTATGCCCGTCTCGCCGTTGCCAACAAGAACACCTACAGTTTTGCCAAAGAAGACAACAAGGCGAAGAACCTGATCGCCGACATCTGGTTGAAACCGGTGGCCGGCCTCTCCGTTTTCGGCTGGACCATGACCGATTACTACAACAAGGCCAGCAACAAGGACAACAACTTCTGGGTTGGCGGCGGCGCTGAGTACGCCATCGACAAGAAGCTCGATGTCGGCGTTGAACTGACCACCGGCAAGAAAAACGTCGAGGCCGTCCCCGATCTCGATGGCGTCAGCGGCCTGACCTATATGGGCTATGTCAACTATAACATCCTCCCGAACCTGCTCTTCGTCGGCGAGTATGGCCAGCTCGATCCCAATGGCGATGTTGACAACGACGAAATGAACATGCTCCTCGCCGGCCTCAACTACAAAATCATCGGCGAGAACTACCTGATGTTTAATGTTGTCCGCGATGGCTTCAAGGTTGGCGATGAATCCAAAGCCAACCTGCGCTTTGTCACCCAGTTTTGGGTGGAGTTCTAGGTAACAACAATCCCCTAATCAACAGGAGGTTTTCATCATGAAAAGATTTCTGCTCCCGATAGCCATGCTTCTCATCGCTATTCTCTTCCTGGGCACCAGCTCCGTTTACGCCCTCAACAAAATGAACTGGTCCCCGCGCAACTATGAGGTCCTTTCCAAGTTCATCAAGGACTATGGTGTGGGCGGCAAGTACTACGACAAGAAGAATCCCCCCTACGTCGCCCTCGACTGGGACCAGACCATGGCCCATCTCGATTGCGAAGAAGCGACCTTCCGCCATCAGCTCTGGAACCTCAAGTTCAAGCTGACCAAGGAAGAGTTCAAGGCGCTCTTCAAGGACGAGATCAATGGTGTCAAACAGCTGAATGCCGATTACAAAAACATCAAGCTGGCCGACATCAACGTCGACATCGTCTCCGCCTATGAGTTTCTCCACGACAACTATGCGGGCTTTGGCGTTGGCAAGATGACCATCGAAGAGATCCGCGAGACCCCGCAGTTCAAGGATTTCATCACCAAGATGCCCTTCCTCTATGACGGCTATTGCGAGACCGCCGGCATCGAGGCTGTCTACGGCTATCCCTGGGTGCTCTTCTTCCTGGCCAACCATACCGTCGAAGAGGTCCAGGCCCTGGCTAAAGATGCGATTACCTTCGCTCTCAACGACAAGCTGACCAAGGTGACCTGGAAAGCCCCCTGCAATTTCGCCTGCAAAGCCGGCCCGATCGACTATACCTACAAGAGCGGCCTGCGTGTGCACCCCGAAATGCAGGATCTGACCGAATCGATGATGAGAGCCGGCATCGACGTCTACATCTGCTCCGCCAGCCTCAAGCAAGTGGTCCAGACTTTCGGCGCCCCCGGCAATTTCGGCTACAACATCGATCCCAACAAGGTCATTGCCATGGAACTGGAAGTGAAAAACAACATCCTGCTGCCGCAGTACAAGACCGGCTGGGTGCAGACCCAGCGCATGGGTAAAGTGGAAGCCATCAAAAAGGTTCTCGGCCATCGCGGCGATCCGATCTTCTCCGCCTCCGACAGCGACGGCGATTATGAGATGATCACCGAGTTCAAGGGCATGAAACTGGCCCTGATCTTCAACCGCCTCAAGGGCGGCCCGATCGGCCAGGCCAGCAAGCTCGCCGTGGAACAGATGAAGGACAAGACTCCCCGCTTCATCCTCCAGGGCCGTAACGAGAACACCGGTCTGCTTCTGCCCCAGTCCGAAACCATCTCGGTCGGCAAATCGGAAGCGAAACTCCTGAAGTAACCTTTACGGACCGCCGGAGGGGCCTGTCCCCTCCGGCTTTCTTTACGAGCGCGGCGATTTGAGTGAAATAAAAAAAATTGACAGTGTCGGCATCGACATTGGCACCACAACCCTGCAGCTGATCTTTTCCGCGCTCGAGCTGGTCAACCGCGCACCCGCCACCCAGGTGCCGCGCTATGAGTTCAGTGAACGTCGCATCCTCTACGAAAGCGCCATTCACATGACGCCCCTGCACGAGGATGGCTCCATCGATGAAGATCAGCTCTTCGCCCTGCTCCAGAGCGAATATGCGCGCGCCGGCAAGTCCCTGAACGAAATCGAGACCGGTGCGATCATCATCACCGGCGAGAGTTCCAAGGCGAGCAACGCCCGCCTTTCCATCATGAATCTCGCCGACCGCCTTGGCGATTTTGTCGTCGCCACAGCAGGCCCCCACCTCGAATCGGTCATCGCCGGCCGGGGCTCGGGAGCCGCCGATTTCTCCGACAGCCGCTCCGCCCGCGTCCTTAATATCGATATCGGCGGCGGCACCTCCAATTATGTGCTCTTTGACAACGGCCGCGTCATCGATACCGCCTGTCTCAATGTCGGCGGTCATCTGATCGAGACCGACCAGGCCGGCCGCGTCACCCGGGTCCGGGAACCGGCCGCCAAAGTGCTGCGCCTCCTCTTTCCGGGCTCCATTCCCCAGCCCGGTGCCCTGACCCGCTCCGATCTGGAGCGTGTGGCCCAGCACATGGCTGACCTAGTTGTCGACCTGATCGAAGGCCTCTCCTCGCCGCTGCTCGAGGAGCTTATGATGACCCCGCCCCTGCACGAGATCGGCAAACTGGATGCCCTCTTCATCTCCGGCGGAGTGGGCGAATGCTTCTATCATCCGCAATTGACCCAAGGTGATCCCTTCCATTTCCGGGATCTTGGGCCCATTCTGGCTGATGCATTGCGTTCCCACCCGCGCCTGCAGGCCTATCCGGTCCGGCTGCCCAAGCAGACCATCCGCGCCACTGTGATCGGCGCCGGCGCCTACTCCCTTTCGCTGAGCGGCAGCACGATCTGGGTCGCCTATGACAAGCTGCCGCTGCGCAACATCCCGGTGCTGCGTCCGGCGATCGACTGGCAGCAGCCCGAACCGGAAATTTACGGCGAGATCCTGCTGGCCGCCCGGCGCCACGACCTCGATCCCGGCTCCGATCTCTACGCCATCGCCCTGTCGGCGGCCATGCCGGTGACCTATCGCGCCGTGGTTCAGTGTGCCTCAGCTCTGGCCCGGCTCTACACCGAACACCCCAATCCGGCCCATCCGGCGATCGTGATCTCGGCCAATGATGTCGGCAAGGTGCTGGGCATGGAACTTGAGCCCCGGATCAAACCCAAAGCCCTCGCGGTCATCGATGAAGTGAACACCCGTGAGGGGGACTATATAGATATCGGCAAAAGCTATTTCGGCGGTGAAATTGTGCCCCTGACCGTCAAGTCTTTGGCCTTTCCATCTTAATTTGAGGAGAAGCAGATGAAGCTTAGTGCCCTGCTGTTCGGGAAAACCTATCAGTTCAAGGATATCAAGGATGTGCTCGCCAAGGCGAACGAGCTGCGCTCGGGCGACGTCCTCGCCGGCATCGCCGCGGAGACCTCGCAGGAGCGCGTCGCCGCCAAATATGTGCTCGCCAACCTCACCCTGGCCGATCTGCGCAATAATCCGGTCATCCCTTACGAAGAGGACGCGGTCACGCGTGTGATCCAGGACGCCGTCAACGAGTCTGTTTTCGCCGAGATCCGCAACTGGACCGTAGGCGAGCTCCGGGAATATGTCCTTTGCGACCGCACCACCCAGGAGGACATCCAGCGTCTTCGCCGTGGTCTGACCTCCGAAATGGTCGCGGCCTGCACCAAACTGATGTCCAATCTCGACCTCATTTACGGGGCCAAGCGCATCCCGGTCATCAGCAAAGCCAATACCACCGTCGGTCTTCCCGGCCATTTCAGCGCCCGCCTTCAGCCCAATGACCCGCGCGATGACCTTAAAAGCATCACCGCGCAGATTTACGAGGGGCTCTCCTATGGTGTCGGCGATGCCGTGATCGGCATCAACCCCTGCATCGATTCGCCTGAAAACGTCAAGAAGCTGCTCATCTGCATGCAGGAGATCATCGACAAATGGCAGATCCCGGCCCAGGGCTGCGTCCTCGCCCATGTCTCCACCCAGATGGCCGCCATCCGCGACGGCGCGCCGGCCGGCCTCATTTTTCAGAGTATCTCGGGCTCGGAGAAGGGGCTTAAGGAGTTCGGCGTCACCATCGATCTTCTCGACGAGGCCTATGAAGTGGGCAAGAAATACTGCCGCATCGCCGGATCGAGCATGCTCTATTTTGAAACCGGTCAGGGTTCAGCCCTCTCCGCCGGGGCCCATTACGGTGCGGATCAGGTCACCCTCGAGGCGCGCAATTACGGCCTTGCCCGGCGCTATCGCCCCTTCCTGGTCAATACGGTGGTCGGTTTCATCGGACCCGAATATCTCTACGACGGCCGTCAGATCACCCGCGCCGGCCTTGAGGACCATTTCATGGGCAAGCTCTCCGGCATCCCGATGGGAGCTGATGCCTGCTACACCAATCACGCCAACACTGACCAGAACGCCCTTGAGAACCTGACAGTTCTTCTCGCCGCCTCGGGCCTCAACTACGTCATGGGCGTCCCCCTCGGCGATGATATCATGCTCAACTATCAGACCAATGCCTACCACGATACCGCCACCATCCGCGCCACCCTGGGGCTGCGCCCCGCGCCGGAGTTCGAGGCATGGCTCGAAAAGATGGGCATCATGAAAAATGGAATGCTGACCGAAAAGGCCGGCGATGCGTCTATATTCTTCTAGATCTGGAGACCTATTACCATGGATCAAAAACAGATTGAAGCCATTGTCAACGCGGTGCTGCAGGAGATGAGCACGCCGGCGGCCGCCCCCCGCCCTGTCCCAACCGCAACCGCAGCGGCCGCGCCCTCTCTCTCTTCCGCCGGCGAGGGTCCTCTGCCCGATCTGGCCAGCGATGAGGTGAAGCGCTGGATCGGGGTCGAGCAGGCCAATAACGCCAAGGTCCTGGGCGATCTGCGCGCCGCCACCAACGCCCGCGTCGCCGTCGGCCGCACCGGCACCCGCAGCCGCACCCTGCCCTATCTGCGCTTCCTCGCCGACCACTCCCTGTCGCGCGACACCGTCTTCAAGGAGATCCCCGAAGAGTGGGTCGCCCGCACCGGCCTCTTCATCGTGCAAAGCCAGGTCTCCGACAAGGACGAATACCTCACCCGGCCGGATCTCGGCCGTATGCTCTCCGAAGAGGGGCGCAGGCTCATCAGCGAAAAATGCATCGCCCAGCCCCAGGTGCAGATCGTTCTCTCCGACGGCCTCTCCACCGACGCCATGACCGCCAACTATGATGAAATCCTCCCCCCCCTGGTCAAGGGCTTCGAGTCCGCAGGACTGAAAGTGGGCACGCCTTTCTTCGTCAAATACGGCCGCGTCAAGGTGGAAGACGAGATCGGTGAACGCCTCAAGGCCGATGTGGTGGTCCTGCTCATCGGCGAACGGCCCGGCCTCGGTCAGTCTGAGAGCATGAGCGCTTATATGGTCTACCGTCCCGCCGTGGCCACCACCGTCGAATCTGAACGGACGGTGATCTCCAATATCCACAAGCTGGGCACACCCCCGGTCGAGGCCTCGGCCGTGATCGTCGATACCGTCAAGAAAATGATCGCCCAAAAAACCAGTGGCATCAACCTTAAATAATGTTTATACTTTAGCGACAGGACAGAAATTATGGCAATTCTCGACCCCATCAAAGCCCGGCCCCTCGCCGTCCGACTGATCTCCTCGGTGGATGCAGGACTCCACACTGAGCTGAAACTCAAGCCGGAACAGCGCAGCCTCGGCCTCATCACCGCCGATATCGATGACGCCCTCTATGTCAGCATCGATGAGGCGACCAAGAAGGCCGATATCGAAGTGATCTATGCCAAATCCTTTTACGCCGGCGCCGCGCACGCCTCCGGACCCCTCTCCGGCGAAATCATCGCCATGCTCGCCGGCCCCAATCCCGGCGAAGTGCAGGCCGGCATCCAGGCCGCTCTCGACTATCTGGAGAACGAGGCGATCTGGTATTCGGCGAATGAAGCCAATACCCTCACCTTTTTCCCGCACCTCATCGCCCGCACCGGCAGCTATCTCTCCGGCGTGGCCGGCATCAATCCCGGCGAACCGCTGGCCTATCTGATCGCGCCGCCGCTCGAGGCGACCTACGCTATCGATCAGGCGATGAAGGCCGCGAACGTGCGCCTCTGCCTCTATTTTGCGCCGCCCTCCGAGACCAACTTTTCCGGCGGCCTGCTCACCGGCACCCAGGCGGCCTGCAAGGCGGCCTGCGATGCCTTCCAGGATACCGTGCTCGATATAGCGCGCAATCCCGTCTACTTTATGCTGGGTTGAGGCTTTTCATGGCTGGACTCTCCTACGGCTTTATCGAAACCAGAGGGCTGATCTGCGCCATCGAGTCAGCCGATGCCATGGTCAAGGCCGCCCGCGTGCGCCTGATCAAACAGCATAACCCGGGACGGGCTCTGGTGACGGTCATCTGCGAGGGGGATCTCGCCGCCTGCCAGGCGGCCATCGATGCCGGCTCCGCCGCGGCCATGCGTTTCGGCGAGCTGATCTCGGCCCATGTCATCCCGCGCCCCGACGGCGATACCGATTATCTGGTCGAGGAGCTGATCAGTAAAAAAAGAAAAGGGAAAGGGCAGGGAAAAGGCCGGCGCAAGGGCAAAGGCGGACAAAACCGGGCTGAACAACCCCCGGCTAAAACCCCGCCGCCGGAAAAAACCAAAAGCGCCGGCCCGGACCTGAGCGGCCGGGCCCTGCGCCATCTCCGGGCCCATCCCGCTGGAGCCACTGCGGACGAACTGGCCGCGGCCCTCAAGTGCGACCGCCCCGCCATCCTCACCGCCCTCAAGGCGCTGCTGGATGAGGGCGTCATTGAAAAAATGCAGCGCAAGTACTATCCGCTGACGGACAAGAAATGAAGATCGTCGTAGTGATCAATAACAAAGGCGGCGTGGGCAAAACCACCAGTGCGGTCAATATCGCCGCCTGGTGCGCCCGCCTCGGCCGGCGGACCCTGCTCGCCGATTTCGATCCCTCGGCAGGGGCCTCCCGCCACCTGGGTTTCGGCCCCGGCGCTGACCGGGTCAAGACCCTCTGCGACTATCTTGTCGACGAAAACCGCGACCTCGCTGCGGCCATCCATCCGGCCGGGGATGAGCTGCTCTTTTGTCTGCCCGCTGAACCCTCTCTCGCCGACTTTTATCTCGAGGTCGCCGAAGAGTCGGCGGACGCTTTTTTCCTCAGCCGGGAGCAGATCCCGCAGGAGTTTGATCTGGTCTTCTGCGACTGCCCGCCCAATATGGGGCCTCTGGCGACGAACGCCCTGGCCATGGCGGACTATGCCCTCATCCCGGTCCAGGCCCAGTACCTGGCGGTCGCCGGCCTCGAAGTGACCGACGATATGCTCTCCAAGGCGCGCCGGCATCTCAATCCGCGCCTCCGCACCCTCGGCTATTTTTTGACCCATTTCGACCGCCGCACCCGCACCGCAGCCGAGGTTTATGACACGCTCAAGCAGCGCTACGGCGACCTGCTGCTGCCGACTGTGATCGGCATGAATATCAAACTGGCGGAAGCGGCCCGGGCCGGAGAGCCCATCCTCCGCTACGCCCCCTCCGCCCGCGGCGCAATCGAATACGGCGAGCTGACCAAGGCTGTTTTGGCAAGAATACAGGACTGAAATGGACGATCCAAGAAATCCCTATCAGGACAAAGAGCGCATCATCCAGGAGTATGTGCCGGGCAAACAAGTAACCCTGGCCCATATGATCGCCCATCCGGGCGAAGAGGTGTGCAAAAAAATCGGCATTCCGTACGTCAATGCCATCGGCATCATGACCCTCACCCCGGGTGAGACCGCCATGATCGCCGGCGACATTGCGGTCAAGGCCGCCAATGTCCAGATCGGATTCCTCGACCGTTTCACCGGCGCCCTGGTGATCTTTGGCGAGGTGGGCGCTGTTGAGGAAGCTCTCAAGTCGGTCAACCAGACCCTGCAGAACGTTCTCAACTATACCCCCTGCGCGGTGACGGTGACCTGATGCTGAACAATTTCATCCTCATCGGCGGCACCGGAGTGGGCAAGTCAACCCTCTTCGCAGCCCTGCTCGGCCGTCTGGGAGAAGTCCAGAAGACCCAGGCCCTGGTCTTCCACGATGAGTGCACCATCGACACCCCGGGTGAATACTTTGACAACCCCCGGCTCTATACGGCGCTGATCTCGACCATGACCGACATTGAGACCATCGTCTATGTGCACCAGGCCAACTCCCTGGAGCGCAAACTGCCTTTTGGCTTGTTTCATATTTATGATACCAAACAAATCATCGGTGTCATCTCCAAGATCGATCTTGAGGATGCCCGGGTCTCCGAGGTGGAGGAGATCATTCGTGATGCGGGCATCCATGGCCCTGTTTTTCCGGTCTCGGTCTATCAGCCCGGAAGCATCGATGCCTTGCGCCGCTTTCTGACCAGGGAGCCCTTTTCTGCCGCCAAACCGGGAGAGTAAAAAGGAAATCAAGATGAAAAAACTGATCACAGCCCAGACCATAAAGGAAGCCTGCACCGCCGGCATCAAAGAGCTGCCGGCCTCGGTGCAGACGACAATCATCACCCCCGAAGCGGCCACGCTGGCCGCCAAGCTCGGCATCTGCTTCGTCGAGCCGGGAAGCGAGAGCTGCCCCCTGCGCCAGCAGCCTCAGGCCGCCTCAGGCGATCAGGAGCTGGTCAAGGCCATCGCCGCCCAGGTCATCCAGCGCTTGCCCGCGGACAAACGCGACCCCGCCATGATCTCCCGGCTGGTCGCCGAGCAGCTGCAGCAGCAGCCCCCCGCCTGCCCGCCGACGCCCTCGCCTCTGCCCGTGAGCCAGCCGTCCATCACTGCGGCGCTCGCCACTACCGCCCCCTGCTGCCAGCGCATCGTCGATGATAGCGGCCTGATCGTGGTACGCGGCGGCTCGGTGCGTATGGATCTGATGCCCGAAGCGGGTCCCGGCAAACAGGTGCGCCTCACCGATGTCATCACCTCGGCCGACCGCTCGCCCATGTGCGCCGGATTCATGTCCTGGCGCAAAATGGACTCTTTCGCCTGGACCCTGAACTACGACGAGATCGATATCGTCCTCCAGGGTACTCTGGCGATCACCATCAACGGCAAGTGCTTCGAAGGCAAGGTGGGCGACGTTTTCTACATCCCGAAGGGCAGCCAGATCATCTTCGGCACACCCACCTATACCAAGATTATGTACGTCACCTATCCGGCGGACTGGGCGTCGCAAAAACAGGGATAAGCGAATGGCCACAGCATATATCACCGAAGGCTGGCTGCGCGACAAATTCGGCCTGGGCTGGGGCACCGAGGTTCACCTTCCCCTCGACTGCCGTCTGACCCCGGCTGCGCATCAGCTGCTCGAAGAGCGCAAGATCGTCATTAAATATATCGACGCCGAAGGCCGGGTCTTCAATCCGGACAAGAGCGGCGAGGAGGCTCCCGTGCAGGTACACCCCCTGACCAGCAGCACCGGCCGCCAGGAGGCGGAGTGTCTGCTCTGCCATCAGCCGGTAGTAAAAAAACCTGAAGCCCTCACTCATCTGGATGCTCATAACATGGTGGTTAAAAACCACCCCCGCATCGCGTTGCGCGGCAAGATCGACACCCTGATCGCGCATGCGGTTCTGGTCCAGGTCGAATTCGATCACGAGAACAAATTTCCCTGGCTGCACCCCTATCTCGCCGACGTCCGCTCCTATCTCGGCAACCTGCTTAAAAGCGAAGTAAGCGGGGAGGAGATGACCCCCATCGCCCTTGGCGGCGCTGATGAAAAGACGGTGCATGCAGTCTCACACAACCCGCTCAAGTACCTGGGCCATGACCATATCGTCCCGGAGATGAGCCACGGCCGCAATGTGGCGCTGCTCAATCTGCTGCGCGCCCAGGTGCGCGAGGTGGAGGTCGAGGCCGCCCGGGTCTTTATCACTCCGGACCTCACCATCACCCGCCCCGATCTGATCAAGGCGGCCAACCGCCTCAGCAGCGCTCTCTATGTGCTCATGCTGCTGACGCTGCTGGCGGAGCAGGGCAAACAGCTCACCCTCGAAAAAGTGGTGCTCGACCGATGAAGCTGATCCATCTGGCAACCGAATACTCCCGCTGGCAGCCGCGCCGCATCGTCTTTCCGGATGCGTTCGATGAGCGGGTGCTGCGCGCGGCGCGCCATCTCAAGGACGAACGCCTCGCCCAGCCCATCCTGCTCGGCGGCCGCTTCGAGCTGCGCGAATTCGCCGACAAGGTGCACGTTTCAACCCGCGGGCTGGTGATCCTCCACCCCAGGCATGTGCCGGAACATGATCGCTACGTCCGTATTCTCCACGAATCGCGCAAGGAGAAGGGCATGACCCTCTATGAGGCCGGCGAGCGCCTCGATGATCCCCTCTATATGGGGGCCATGCTGGTCCGCGATGCCCAGGCGGACCTCTGCATCGCCGGCAACCTGTCGTCGACAGCCAACGTCCTGCGTGCGGCCATTCACGTCCTGGGCGTGGCGCCCGGGCTGCGTACGGTATCGAGCTTTTTTGCGATGATCTCGCCTGACGGCGAGTCGGTTTATGCCTTTGCCGATGCGGCGGTGCTCCCCGATCCGACCCCGGAACAGCTCGCCGACATCGCGGTGGCCACAGCTGCGCAGTATGAGCGGCTTACCGCCAATGAGCCACGGGTTGCAATGCTCTCCTTCTCCTCCAAAGGGAGCGCCCGGCATGCCCAGGTCGACAAGGTGCGCGAGGCGACCGGACTGGTCCAGGCCCAGGCCCCCGGCCTCAAGGTGGATGGCGAGCTGCAGTTCGATGCGGCATTTGTGCCTGCGGTCGCCGCCAAAAAGGCGCCCGGAAGTCCGGTGGCGGGTCAGGCCAATGTCTTTATTTTTCCCGATCTCAATTCGGGCAATATCGGCTACAAACTGGTTGAACGGCTGGGTGGATACAAAGCTCTCGGCCCTTTCCTGCAGGGGTTGGGCAAACCCATGCATGACCTCTCCCGCGGCTGCAGCTGGGAGGATATCGTCGAAATCTCCGTTACAGCTGCTTATATGGCAAGAAGCTGACATCTGACAACATACCAACAACTAACTAGGAGTAACTCATGGAAGCACTGGGAATGATCGAAACCAGAGGACTTGTCGCCCTGATCGAAGCCTCGGATGCAATGGTCAAGGCGGCGAGAGTGAAGCTGGTGGGGTTCCACCAGATCGGTTCCGGTTATGTGACCGCCCTTGTACGCGGCGACGTCGCGGCCTGCAAGGCTGCAACCGATGCCGGCGCTGCGGCGGCACAAAAGATCGGCGAATTGATCTCCGTACATGTCATCCCGCGTCCTCATGGTGATCTGGAAGACATCTTCCCGATCAAGATGAAAGGCACTATTGAAGGATAATTTTCCAAGGAAAGGAGAAAGTGGTATGGAAGCATTGGGCATGATTGAAACTCGGGGTCTGGTGGCGCTTATCGAGGCCTCGGATGCGATGGTCAAAGCGGCGCGGGTCAAGCTGGTCGGGTTCCATCAGATCGGATCCGGTTATGTGACCGCTCTCGTTCGCGGAGATGTCGCGGCCTGTAAAGCGGCCACTGATGCCGGTGCCGCCGCCGCCCAGAAGATCGGCGAGCTGATTTCGGTTCACGTCATTCCGCGCCCCCATGGCGATCTGGAAGATATTTTCCCGATCAAAATGATCGGCGAGATCAAGTAATCTGCAATCGTGCCCGTCCCCGGCCTGAAGGCCGGGGACGTCAAGCACCTTGCAGGCACCTGCAGAGGTACGTATGGAACTCGGAAAAGTGGTCGGCCAGGTGGTATCCACCATTAAAATGGAGCAACTGGCTATTGGCAAACTGCTGCTCGTCAGATTCATTGATGAACATGGTAAAGCGGCAGGCAAAACCCAGGTCGCCCTGGATACCATCGGGGCCGGCGAGGGGGAGTGGGTTCTGGTGGTGCGCGGCAGCTCCGCCCGCGTCTCCATCAACAACGCTACGCCGATCGATCTCACCATCGTCGGCATCATCGACACCGTAAGTTCAGAGGCCGGGGTGTTCTATCAAAAAAGTGAATCGGCCTGATAAGAGGGAGAATCAGAGATGGATTTGAGTCAACAAGAGGTCGCCCGCATCGTCGAAGCGGTGGTGCAGCGCATGCGCACCACGGCTCCGAGTGATACCTCAGGCGGATCTCCTCTGCCCGCCGGCATTTTCACGACTCTCGACGAGGCAGTTGCTGCCGCAACCGCCGCCCAGAAGAGAATCGGCAACCTGGAATTCAGGAACAGGATCATCATCGCCATGCGCGAGGCCGGCGCACGTCACGCACGCGAACTGGCCGAGCTGGCAGTCGAGGAGACCGGCATGGGCCGGGTCGAGGACAAGGTCGCCAAAAACACCTCCCAGGCGCTCAAGACCCCCGGCCCTGAGGCGATCCACGCCGAAGCGCTTTCGGGCGATCACGGCCTGACGCTGATCGAGAACGCCCCCTGGGGCGTCATCGCCTCGGTGACGCCGTCGACTAATCCGGCGGCCACGGTGATCAACAATGCGATCAGCATGGTCAGCGCCGGCAACGCGGTGGTCTTTGCACCCCATCCCGCGGCCAAACGGGTCTCACATCGCACCATCAGCCTGCTCAATGAGGCCATCGTCGCGGCCGGCGGACCTCCCAACCTGCTCACCGCGCTGGCCCAGCCCACCATCGAGGCCGCGCAGCAGCTCTTTAAATACCCCGGTATCGGCTTGCTGGTTGTCACCGGAGGCGAAGCTGTTGTCCATGAGGCGAGGCGCCAGACCGACAAGCGTTTGATCGCTGCCGGCGCCGGCAATCCTCCCGTCGTCGTCGATGAGACCGCGGATATCCCCCACGCCGCCGCCTGCATCGTCGCCGGCGCCTCCTTCGACAATAACATCATCTGCGCCGACGAGAAAGAGATCATCGTCGTCGACAGCGTCACCGATCAGCTCAAAAAGGAAATGGCGAAGCATCATGCGGTCGAGATCGACGCCCGCCAGGCCGAGGCCGTAGCCCGGGTCATCCTCAAGGATTATCCCGGCCCCAACCCTGTCATCAACCGCAAGATGGTCGGACGCGATGCCGCCGTGATCGCGCGTGAGGCGGGCATTTCAGTGCCACCGGATACGCGCCTGCTTTTCACCGAAACCGACAAGTCCCATCCCTTCGCTCAGCTCGAGTTGATGATGCCGGTCATCTCCGTCATCCGCGCCGCCAACGCGGATGCCGCCATCGATCTCGCTATCGAACTCGAACACGGGCTGCACCATACCGCCGCGATGCATTCACGCAACATCGACAATCTTCACCGCATGTCGCGTGAAATCAACACCAGCATCTTCGTCAAGAATGGCTCGTGCATCGCCGGCCTCGGCTTCGGGGGGGAGGGCTGGACCTCGATGACCATCTCCACCCCCACCGGTGAAGGGGTCACCTGCAGCCGCACCTTCGTCCGTCTGCGCCGCTGCGTCATCGTCGATCATTTCCGCATCGTTTGAGGACGACCATGCCCGCTCTGGATAAGGTGAATGAGCGTCTGCAGCGCGTCGCCGCTCTGGTCAACAACCGGAAACGGGTGTCAGGGGCCCCCCCCTGCCATCTCGGCATCGACCTCGGCACAGCCGATGTGGTCCTCATCGCCTGCGATGAGAGCGGACAGCCACACGCCGCTTTTCTTGAATGGGCCGATGTCGTCCGCGATGGTGTCGTCCTGGACTATTTCGGGGCCATCCAGATCGTCAAGTCCCTGATCGCCAGGGCGGAGGAGAAACTCGGACAGCACTTCACTTCCGCCTCCACCTCCTTCCCCCCGGGCACCGACCCCTATGCCTGCGTCAACGTGCTCAAGGCGGCCGGCCTCAACGTGACCGGGATGCTCGACGAACCCTCGGTGGTGGCCTGCCTGCTCGAGATCGACCGCGGCGCCGTCGTCGACATCGGGGGCGGTACCACCGGCATCTCCATCGTCGATGGAGGCCGGGTGGTCTATTCCGCCGATGAACCCACCGGCGGCCGCCATGTCACCCTGACCCTGGCCGGCAACCGCCGCATCTCCTATGAAGAGGCGGAGGCGATCAAGCGCGGACCCGAAGCCGCGCACATTCTTCCCATCATCCAGCCGGTCTTTGAAAAAATGGCGGATATCATCAGAACCCATCTCGCCGGCCATCCGGTCGAACAACTCTATCTCAGCGGCGGCACCTGCTGCTTCCCGGGCGCAGCTGAAATCTTTGCCGCTGAACTGCCTGGCCTGGAGGTCATTCTGCCCTCGGAACCCCTCTATTTGACCCCCCTGGCCATCACTATGAATCAAACTTTTGAGCCTTCTGATGGAAGATAACAGCACCATCCTCCGCAAAATACGCGCCGCCGGGGTCGTCGGCGCAGGAGGGGCGGGATTCCCCACCTATAAAAAACTCGACGCCCGTGTCGATCAGATCATCGCCAACGGCGCAGAGTGCGAGCCGATGATGTACAAGGACCGCGAGGTCATGCTCCAGGAGAAAGAACTCTTTCTGGAAGGGCTCTCGATCATGCAGCAGCTCACCGGAGCCCGCAGGGTGACCATCGCCGTCAAGCGCAAGAACAGCGACGTCGCCGGCCTCCTCCGGCCTGATGCCGAAAAGCTGGGTTTTGAGCTCTTCATCATGGAGGATGTCTATCCCGCCGGCGACGAATATGTGCTGGTCTATGAGATCACCGGCCGTCAGATCCCCCCCGGCGGGCTGCCCCTTCAGGTCGGCGCCATCGTCAACAACGTCGAAACTATCGTCAATATCGCCCGCGCCGTGCACGGCGAACCGGTGACGGACAAATATGTCACCGTGACCGGAGCCGTCGCCGAAGCCATGACCGTGCGCATCCCGGTCGGCACCCGCTTCAGCGAACTCCTCGCTCTCGCCGGCGGCACCACCCTTAACCGCCCGGTGGTCTTCACCGGCGGCATCATGATGGGCGGCGTCGAGAACGATCTCGCCCTGCCCATCGTCAAGACCAACGGCGGCCTCATCTTTCTGCCCGAGGACCATCCGGTGGCCGTGCGCAAGCTGACCCCGCCAGCCCAGTATCAGCGCATTGGTCACAGCTGCTGCGACCAATGCACACTCTGCACCGAACTCTGCCCGCGCTACCTTCTCGGCTATCCGATCCAGCCGCACAAGGTGATGCGCTCCCTGCTCATGACCGGCGATGAGAAGGAGCGCTACTCCCTCTGGGCCGCCTACTGCTGCGAGTGCAATATCTGCTCGCTCTTCTCCTGCCCGGAAAAGCTCGACCCGAAAAATATCTGCGTCGACGCCAAGAAACTTTTGCGCGAGAAAAAGATCACGCGTACGCCTGAAGAGCTGAAAGAGCTCTTTCTCGACGTCCATCCCGTGCGCAGCAGCCGCGAGATTCCCATCACCATGCTCTACCAGCGTCTGGGCATCAAACCCTACGACCGCAAGGCCCATTTCAAGGCCGTCTCCTTCAACCCGGCCGAGGTCGAACTACCGCTGCAGCAGCACATCGGAGCCCCCGCGGCTCCCGTAGTCAGGAACGGCGAAAAGGTCGTCAGAGGGCAACTCATAGCCGATGTGGCCGAGGAGAAACTGGGCTGCCCGGTGCACGCCTCCATCTCCGGCACCATCACCGCCATTTCCGATAAAAGTATTGTCATCAAGGGTTGATAAATAACGAGGCAGGATAGTATCATGGGTGCTGCAATAGGTCTGGTCGAACTCTCAAGCATCGCCAAAGGCATTGAAGTGGCGGATGCCATGGTCAAACGGGCTCTGGTTGAGGTGGTGGTCAACCGCACCATCTGTCCGGGTAAATATATGGTCTTGGTCAGCGGTGACGTCGATGACGTCAACGCCAGTATCGAGACCGGGGTCGCGCTGGGCGGTCATCAGGTGGTTGACCATTTCATCATCCCCAATGTTCACAGGGCCGTCTTCCCCGCCCTGACCGGCATCGCTCACGTTCCCGAGCTGCGCGCTCTCGGCATCATCGAATCCTTTTCGGTCGCCTCCACCATAGAAGCCGCCGATGCGGCAGTCAAGGCTGCCGCAGTCGATCTCCTCGAAATCCATATCGCGATGGCCATCGGCGGCAAGGCCTATGTCACCCTGACAGGCGACGTAGCCGCCGTCCAGTCCGCTGTCGACGCCGGTGCGGCCGTGGTCAAGCGCCGCGGACTCTTGGTGGAAAAAGTCGTCATTCCCTCGCCACGTAAGGAAATCATTGCCCAGTTTTTTTAGCACCACCTGTACCACCTCCTCCTTGAAAGCAAAAAGCCCTCGCATGCGAGGGCTTTTTGCTTTACGCTATTACTCCACCGGGACTGTTAAATCTCCCCGCTATGAGTGTGCTCCTCCCGGTGCGGCAGCGCCGGCCCCGCACCCGGCGCATCATCGTCATGTCCGGACCCCTTATGCTCATGCGCCTGCAGCCCCTGCAGCAGGGTTCGCCAGGCGAGCATGGCACACTTGACCCGTGTCGGAAACTCGCATACGCCCGCGAAGGCCTCGATCTCGTCGAACTCCTCCCCCTCCGGACGCTCGTAGGTGCCCTCCCGCACCAGACGGGTGAACTGCCCCGCGATGATTGCGACCTCCTCCACACTCAAGCCCTTGATCTTTTCGGTCATCATCGAGGCCGAGGCCTGACTGATGACACAGCCGTGCCCCTCGAATGCGGCTTCCGCAACCCGCCCCTCCGCCATTTTGAGGGTGAGCAGAATCTCGTCCCCGCAGAAGGGATTCTTCAACTCCAGCCGGATATCCGGCTCGGCGAGCACCCCCTTGTTGCGCGGCTGCTTGTAATGGTCGAGCAGCACTTCCTGATAGAGTTCGTCTAAAGCCATTTCTTGAAATAGTCCTTTGCCTGTAGCAGGCCGGTTACAAGCCGTTCCACATCTTCTTCATCATTATAGAGATAAAAACTGGCCCGCGCCGTCGCCGCCAGCGCAAGCTTGCGCATCACCACCTGGGCGCAGTGATGACCGGAGCGGATGGCGATCCCCTTCTGGTCGAGAAAGGTGGCCAGATCATGCGGGTGGATGGTGGAGAGATTGAATGAAACCACCGGCCCCCTCTCGGGAGGCGGCCCGTACAGGGCAAGCTGTTCGATCCCCGCCAGCTTCTCAAGGGCCAGCCGGGTCAGCTTGCGGTCATGCTCCGCGACCGCCGCCATGCCGATCCCGTCCAGATAATCTATGGCCGCGGCGAGCCCGACTGCTCCCGCCACATTCTGGGTACCCGCCTCGAATTTCCAGGGCACATCATTCCACTCCGAGGAGAGATAGCCGACGCTGCTGATCATGTCGCCCCCGAAGAGGAAGGGCTCCATCGCCTCGAGATGCTCCATCCTGGCGTAAAGGACGCCGATGCCGAGGGGCCCGAGCATCTTGTGGCCGGAAAAAACAACAAAGTCGGCATTCAGAGCCCGGACGTCGACGGCCATGTGGGGGACGCTCTGGGCGCCATCCACCAAAACGAGCGCGCCGGCAGCGTGGGCCTTGTCGATAAAGGCGCGCAGGGGATTGATGGTGCCGAGAGCATTCGAAACCTGGGTGATCGCCAGCAGGCGGCTCCTGCCGCTCAGCATGCCCTCCAGCTGACCGATGTCCAGATTACCCGCCGCGTCAAACTCGAGGTAACGCAGCTTGGCCTTGCGCCGCTGCGCCACCATCTGCCAGGGCACGAGATTGCTGTGGTGTTCCAGCTCCGTGACGATGATCTCATCGCCCTCGCCGACAAAGCGCTCCGCCCAGCCGTTAGCGACGAGATTGACCGCCTCGGTGGCATTGCGGGTGAAGACGATCTCTTCACTGCGTCCGGCACCGATGAAGGCGGCCACACGGCTCCGCGCCGCCTCATAGGCCTCCGTAGCCCGCTCCGCCAGGCGATACGCCCCGCGGTGAGGATTGGCATTGTCATGCCGGTAGAACTGATCCATCGCCTCGAGAACCTGACGGGGCCGCTGCGATGTGGCAGCGCTGTCCAGATAGACCAGACCCCGGTTTTCCGGCTGCTCAAAGAGCGGGAAATCACCGCGTATTTTGCTAACCTCGATCATCTTGCTCCCCGATAGCCACTTGCACCATTCCTTCCTCGATTCGCACCGGATACGCTGCTATGCCCTCAAAAGCCGGAGGACGCACCGCTTCTCCGCTGCGCAGGTCAAAGGCCGCACCGTGCAGGGCACAACAGAGCTTGCCCTCCTCCAGATATCCCTCAGAAAGCCTGGAGGTCTCGTGGGAACAGCAGTCGGCCAGGGCAAACCACTCCCCGCCCTGGCGGATGATGACCAGAGCCTCCTCCCCGGCGATGACACGCCGCATACCGCCCTCCTCCAGCTCCCCGACAGCAAAAAGGCTCACATATTCCGCCATGCCCACCTCATTTAAAACAAGCCAAGTTCAAGCCGCGCTTCCTCGGTCATCATCGACTCCTCCCAGGGCGGCTCCCAGGTGACCGCAACGGCGGCCTCGCGCACCTCCGGTATCTCCTCAAGCCGCTTCCGGACCTCCCCCGGCAGCGTCTCGGCCACCGGACACATCGGCGAAGTCAGGGTCATGGTGATATCGACCCGTCCCAGCTCGTTGACGGCGATCTCGTAAACCAGACCAAGGTCGTAAATGTTGACCGGTATCTCCGGATCGTAGACCTCGCGCAGGGCGAGCACCACCTTGTCCATCAGTTCATCGGTATCTCTCATCTCCACCATCGTCTACTCCTCCCGGCCCAGCCGCTCAGCCACCAGGGCCTCGGCCAGCTCCCGCACCGGGGCAAGGCCGATCCCGCCGGTGACTTGTCCGGCGAAGGCGTGAACCATGATCTGCCTGGCCATATCGCCGCCGATGCCGCGCGAGCGCAGGTAAAAAAGCCCCTCCAGATCGAGTTGACCGATCGTGCCGCCATGGGTACAGCGGACATCATCGGCAAAGATTTCAAGCTGGGGTTGGCTGTCAGCCTGGGCATCATCGGAGAGGAGCAGATTGCGGTTATGCTGGATGGCATCGGTGCGCTGGGCTTCGCGCGCCACGAAGATCCTGCCGTTAAAGACCGAATGGGCCTTGTCCTGCAGCACCCCTTTGTAGAGTTGACGGCTGAAGGTGTGCGGCTGGAGATGGCGCAGGGTCGTGTGATGATCGATATGCTGGCGCCCGGCCGGCATGTAGAGACCGGAGAGCGAGGCCTCTGCCCCATCGCCCTCAAGCTCAACTTCCAGGTCGTGGCGCACAAGCCGCCCGCCAAAATCGAGGGCAAAGCGGTGATAACGGGCTTCACGGCCGAGCGTGGTGCGGGTAGAGGAGAGGTGATAGGCGGCCGCGCTCTCACGCTGGACAATATAATGATCCAGCCTGCTCCCGTTGCCGACCACAACGTCAGCCATGGGATTGGCAAAATAGCGCTCACCGCCGCGGCCGGAATAACTTTCGATGAGCAGCGCCTCCGCCTGCTCTCCCAGAATCATCACCACCCGCGGATGGACGACGGCCTCGGCGGCATCGATATAGTGGTGAATCTCCAGCGGCACCAACACCGCCATGCGGTCCGGTATGAATATGATCACCCCCTCATCGGCCAGGGCGCTGTTGAGCAGAGCGAAAGGCTGCTCAGTACGCACAGCCGTCTCCGTCATGCGCTTGGCGGCGAGTTCCTTCACCCCGTTGCTCAGCATGGAGAGTCGCTGCACGGAAAAGGAAACCTCCGGCCCCGGCAGACGGGAGTGGGTCTGGCTGAAACGGCCGTTGATGAAGACGAGACGATAGGCCGTGGGATCGACACTCAGCTCCGGCAGCGGCAGATCCGCCCTCTCCGCACAGTCGGCTGCCCTGCGCCACGCCGTCTCGGCGACCGGAGACACATCCGTGAACCGCCAGCGCTCCTGCCGCAGGGTGGGAAAACCCCGCTCACGGAACCGCGCCTGGGCCCGCGCCCGCAGCTGCTCAAGGAAATCAGGCCCCGCCGGGGGAGCAGTGCGCAGCGCCTCCTGATGCATCTCCAGCCAGGCCGCTTGTTTACTCTCATTCATGCGCCGCCCCCGCATTAACCGCCGCCGTCCGGCTGCCGCTCCCCTTGATCTCATCATAACCGTTGGCCTCGAGCTCCAGAGCCAGGGACTTGTCGCCGGAACGGACGATACGGCCGTCGTAGAGCACATGGACAAAATCGGGGACGATATATTCGAGCAGCCGTTGATAGTGGGTCACTACGACAAAGGCGTTGTCCGCGCTGCGCAGCTGGTTCACCCCGCCGGCAACGATACGCAAGGCATCGATATCCAGCCCGGAATCGGTCTCATCCAGCAAGGCCAGTTTGGGCTCCAGGACGGCCATTTGCAGGATCTCATTGCGCTTTTTCTCACCGCCGGAAAACCCCTCGTTGATCGAACGATTGAGAAATACCGGATCCATCTCCACCAGCTTTAACTTGGCGCGCACCAGCTTGAGAAAATCAGCCGCGCTCAGCCGCGGCTCGCCGCGGTGGGCACGGACCTCGTTCAGGGCCGTGCGCAGAAAATAGGTCGTGTTGACCCCGGGGATCTCAACCGGATACTGAAATGCGAGAAAAATCCCCTCGCGGGCCCGCACCTCGGGCTCGAGGTCGAGCAAATCGTGTCCCGAGTAGCGCACTTCGCCCCCGAGAATCTCATAACCGGACCGGCCGGCCAGCACCTGCGCCAGTGTGCTCTTGCCGGAGCCGTTGGGCCCCATGATCGCGTGTACCTCGCCCGGATGGACGCTCAGGTTAATCCCCTTGAGGATCTCCCGCCCCTCAACGCCCACCCGCAGCTCTTTTATTTCAAGCATTCCATTTCTCCATCTCTGATTGGTTGTATCGGACAACTCCACAGCCGGCTCAACCCACACTTCCTTCCAGGCTGACGCTCAACAGCTTTTGCGCTTCGACCGCGAACTCCATCGGCAGCTCCGCCAGAACCTCCCGGCAAAAACCGTTGACGATCATCGAAACCGCATCCTCGCGCGAAATGCCGCGCTGATTGAGGTAAAAGATCTGATCATCGCCAATCTTGGAGGTAGTCGCTTCATGCTCAACCTGGGCGGTGCTGTTCTTTACTTCGATATAGGGAAAAGTGTGCGCCCCGCACTTGTCCCCGATCAGCAGCGAATCGCACTGGGAAAAATTGCGGGCGTTGAGGGCGCTCTTTGCCACCTTGACCTGACCGCGATAGCTGTTCTGGCTCACGCCGGCGGAGATCCCCTTCGAGACGATGGTGCTGCGCGTATTCTTGCCGAGATGAATCATCTTGGTGCCGGTGTCCGCCTGCTGATGATGGTTGGTCATCGCGACCGAATAGAATTCGCCGATGGCGTTGTCGCCCTTGAGGATACAGCTCGGGTATTTCCAGGTGATCGCCGAACCGGTCTCCACCTGGGTCCAGGAGATGTGCGAATTGACTCCGGCGCAGAGCCCGCGCTTGGTGACGAAATTGTAGACGCCGCCGCGCCCCTCTTTGTCGCCGGGGTACCAGTTCTGCACGGTGGAGTACTTGATCTCGGCGTTGTCCAGCGCGATGAGCTCGACCACCGCTGCATGCAGCTGATTCTCCTTGCGGATCGGGGCGGTGCACCCCTCAAGATAACTGACATAACTCCCCTCCTCGGCGATGATCAGGGTGCGCTCGAATTGACCGGTGTTGGCGGCGTTGATGCGGAAATAGGTCGAAAGCTCCATCGGGCTGCGCACCCCTTTGGGCACATAGATGAAGGAGCCGTCGCTAAAGACCGCCGAATTGAGCGCCGCATAGAAATTGTCGGTCGACGGCACCACCATGCCGAGATACTTTTGCACCAGCTCGGGATGGTTCTGCACCGCTTCGGAAAAGGAACAAAAGATGATCCCGAGTTTGGAAAGTTTTTCCTTGAAGGTCGTGGCCACCGAAACACTGTCGAGCACCGCATCAACCGCCACCCCCGCCAGTGCCTGCTGCTCTTCAAGCGGAATGCCCAGCTTTTGATAAAGGGCGAGAATTTCGGGATCGACCTCCTCCGGACTTTTAGGCCCGCTGTGGCTCTTCGGCGCGGAGTAATAGATGATATCCTGATAATCGATGGGCGGGAATTTGACATTGGCCCAGAGCGGCTCCTGCATGGTCTGCCAGTGACGGAAAGCCTTGAGCCGCCATTCGAGCATGAACTCTGGTTCATGCTTCCTGGCCGAGATACTGCGAATAACCCCCTCATTCAGCCCCTTGGGCAGAGCCTCTGCGTCGATATCCGATATAAAACCGTATTTGTATTCCTGATTGGCCAGCGATTCAAGCTGGTTCATTTCTGTACTCATTCAATCCTCTTTGCCCCGGGGACCTTGCAGGTCGGCCAGGGTGACGGTTTGTAAATAGTTGAGCATCTGATCCTGAACAGGCGCCATCGCACTGCGCAGGTCGCAAAAGCCTGAACGGCTGCACCGGCCCTCCACGCCGCCGCAGGCCGTGACCTTGAAGGGGCCTTCGATGGCCTCGATCACCTCGGCGAGCGTGATCGCCGCAATCGCTCCCCTGAGGCGGTAACCTCCATTGACCCCCTGCAGTGAGTGGACCAGACCGCTCCGGGCCAGCTGCTGCAACAGCTTGGCGAGCAGCGGCGCTGGAACGCGGCAGGCCGCGGCGATCTCCCTCACGGTCGCGGTCATTGACTCGTTCCGTCCGAGATAGCGGAGCGCCAAAATACTGTATTCGGTTTTTTTTCCCAGTCTGAACATTTAAATAGGACTAATTTGATCTTATTTAGAAGCAATAACATCACCCGCACTGTTTTTGTTCCCGCAGGGTGAAAAATCTCCGCTCACCGGATCCGCCTTGAAGCGGAAGGCCGGTCGTGCAGCCGCTCTCCGGATGGCCACACCTTCTCTTCGCGGCTGTTGCCGGCTCCGGCCGCAAGCGGTTGGCCCGTCATCGCGCCGTAAAAAGAGACGGCCCCGATGCCGGGGGCATCGGGGCCGCATAAATGGGGCACTAGGCTGGATGGGTGGAGAGCCGGCCGGAAATGGAGGCCGGCTTCAGAGCCTAGAGATAATCCTTGCGAAAATCCTTGATCTCCGCCTTGTCCTTGAGGCCGGTGTACCACTGCCCGAAAATGCTCTGCTGCTTGCGCTGCATCAGCTGGGCGCGCAGGGACTCTTTCTGCGTCTCGAACTCCTGCTCATTGATGGAGTTCTTGTTCAGCAGCTTGATCAGATAATAGCCGCGCGTCCCCTCGACCGGTTGAGAAACAGCTCCGGGTTGAAGGCCGAAAGCGGCGCCGACGAAACCGGGCTCGCGGCCGACACCGGCGACGTAGCTCGAGAAAGTGAATTCAGCGGCCTGCTGGACCTGTGCGCCGATCTGGGCGGCCGCTCCCGCGAGGGAACCGGTCGACCTGGCCTGCTCGTAAAGAGAGTGGCACTTTTCCTTGGCCAGGGCCATCGCCTTGTCGTTCTTCAATTTGGCGGTGATGGTCTCCCGGGCATCGCTCCAGGATTTCACATGTTCGGGGATGATATCGGCGACGCGGACGACGATGTAGCCGCGTTCGGTATAGATGACGTCGCTCACCGTGCCCTCGCTGCTGCGGAAGACAAAGCCGCTCAACCTCGGCTCCATGCCGATGCCGGGGATGAAACCGCCAGCGGTGAAGGGTTCGGTGCGTTCCACCTTGATGTTTTCAGACGTGGCGATGCTCTTGAGATCCTGTTCCTTCGCCGCTTCGGCGATGTAGGCGGCCTCTTCCTGCAGAGCCTCGCGGGTGCGCGGGGACATCTCATATTTGAACAGGATGTGGCTGGCTTGCACCTTCTCTTCGCCCTCTTCCGTCTTGCGCTCGCCGACCTTGATGATATGGAGGCCGAACTGCGAGGCGACCGGGCCGACGATATCACCCGGCTTGCCGGCAAAAGCGGCATCTTCGAAGGGTTTGACCATGGCGCCGCGGGCAAAGAAACCGAGATCCCCGCCCTGGACGGCCGAACCCGGATCCTGGGAGTTCAGGCGGGCCAGTTCAGCAAAATCGGCTCCGCCGCGGGCTTCGGCGAGAATCTCGCGAACCTGCTCTTCGACGGCCTGGGAGTCCGCCCGGGTCGCCGCAAAATTGAGCAGCACGTACTCGATGATCCGCTTTTCCGGCTCCTTGAACTCCTCTTCATGGGCCTTGTGATAAGCCTTGATCTCGGCGTCGCTCGGGTTGGCGACCGAGGCGAGGAAATCGTTGGCCGGAACCAGAAGGTACTCCGCCTCGGCCTTGAGCTGACGCTTCATGAATTCGGCGCGGACCTCCTGGTCGCTGACCACTGCGGTTGCGCGCAAAAGATTGTCCAGCTTGCGCATCGGCAGAGTCGTGCGCAGATACTCTTCGACCGAAGCCCAGAACTCACCCGCGCCGGGATTGTTGAGCGCGGCCTGGTAGCGCTGCATGTCAAAGGCCCCGGTGGAGTCCCGGAAGGCCTCATTCTGACGCAGCTCCATCGGCGGATTATTGAAAATCTCGTCGATGATCTCCTGGTCCGTGGCGTTCAGTTTGACCGCCCTGACCTCCTCGTTGAGAAGACGCTGCTGCACCAGATTGTCGAAAACACGCGTCTCGAGCTGCTGGAGCTGATAGCCCTCCGGATCACTGCCAGATTGCTCACGATAGGCCGCCAGTTCGTTCTGCAGGCGGCTCGAAAACTCTTCATAGTGGATCGACTGGCCGTCGACCTTGGCAATCACTCCCTGCGGCGCGCTGCTCTTAAAACCACCCATACCCCAATCCACGACGATCGTCAGGACGAACGCAAAGACCAGAATGAGCAGAATGGTCTTCATGCTGTTGCGCATGCTTTTCATCAAAGCCATAGCTGGAATCCTTTATTGATAAAATTATAGGTATATTTCTAGTAAAACCAATAAATATAGCTACAAGCCGGCAAATATGCAAGGCTTTTTTGCCCGCACCGCCCGGGCGGGATGACCGCAAATAAAAAAGCGGGACCCCAAAGGGTCCCGCTTTCTCAGGCGCCAGCGGACGGTAAAGGCTCCGATGACGCCGGGCTGCGTAGGTCATTCAGACGGGGAGGGACCGTCTGATCGCCTACCTGGAGAAAAGAGTACGCCTGCAGCCATGACGCCTACTTGACCAGCAGCATCTTCTTCACTTCATGGAAACTGCCCATGGAGATACTGTAGAGATAGACCCCGGAGGGAAGAGTATGGGCATCAAAGGTGATGCGATGCACACCGGCGCCCTTTTTCTCATCAACCAGGGTTCTCACCTCCCGCCCGAGCAGATCGAAAACCTTGAGCGTCACCACCCCCTCCTCCTTGACCCGGAAGACTATGTCGGTCTGCGGATTGAAGGGATTGGGGAAATTCTGCGTCAGCTCGTAACGCTGCGGGGCCGAGACCTCCACCTCGCGGACATCCGAGTAGGTGAAAGCGCCGTTGCGGTCGATCTGCTTGAGGCGGTAGAAATAGGTGCCCACCTCGACCCGGTCATCGGTGAAGCCGTAGCCCTGTGCAAGATTGGTCGATCCGGCGCCGGCGACAAAACCCAGCTTGCTGAAGTTTTTACCGTCCAGGCTGCGTTCAATGTCGAAGCCAAGGTTGTTGCTCTCGCCCACGGTCCGCCATTCCAGCATCACCACGTCGCTGATGGAGGTGTTTTTCACCGCCGCAGTGAAGGTGGTCAATTCGACCGGCAGCGAGATGCTGCCCACGAATTCAGGAGAATCGTCGGTGGTGGCATATTTGACGATCTTGCTCGCACCGTAATAGGGGCTGGTTTCCAGCACATTTTCAAAGACAACCACCAGGGTATCACCGGCTTCCCAGCTGGCGTAAGAGATCATCGGGGTCTGCTTGACCTCGACGCTCCAGCCGCCGCCGGTGGAACAGAAGCTGGTAACGCTGGTGTCCCCGGGCGATTTTTGCAAAAAGGCCTGGAACTGGATTTCGCCCCCGGTGGGCACTGAACCGTCCGGGTTGAGAAACTTGCCGCCGATGATATGAGGTTCCTGTGGCAGGGCCGTTCCGCACAGGCCGAGCACCAGCAGGCCAAACAGGATAAAGGTGAATTTGCGTTTCATGACCATCCCTCCTGATTAACGAGTGTGAGTGGGCCAGAGAGCCGGCGCGGTCTTGTTGACCTGGATCAATACCGGTTCACCCGGAGCTACGCTGAACGGCGTCATCGGATTGCCGAAGTTGAGCGACGGCAGCCAGTAGTTGCTGAAACCCCGGCCATCGGCGCCGATTCTGAGGATCACTTCCACCCCGCCGATCTCGGCGGCCAGCTCGGCGGCATTGGTGATATCCGGCCGGTCGAGCGGCACGATGATTTCGTTGTAGCTGAACTTGTGTTCCCGGCTGAGAGCAAACTGAAGTTCGCCAGCTTCCGGAACCGCACCACAGTAAAACCAGCTGGCCGGAGCACTCTCATCGGCCTGGATCAGTACCGGCATACCCTTGTGGATCGCAAAGGGGGTGGCCGGGTAGTTGAGCTCAGGCAGATAGTAAATGCTGTAGCCGTTGGTGGCCGGGTCGATCTTGAGCACCGTCTTGACCCCCGCACCGATCGCTTCAGCGAGCTCTCTGGCATCGCTGATTTCGGTCTCGAGAGGCAGGGAGATATAGTTGTATCTCGCCTTGGCGGCCGTGACCAGGCTGAAGCCGTACTTGCCGACGCGGCGGGAGAGACCGGATTGGTTATCGGCATCGATCGCGCGGACGACGTAGTACTGACGCAGCGCTTCGGTGCTGACCATCAGGCTGGTATCGGCTGTGGTCGCCAGCAGGCTCCCCTCGTCATCCGGGTTGAAGTAGGGATTGGTCTCGTGCATAAAGACCTTGTAGGCAATGGAGCCGGCACGTTCGAGGGTGCCGTTGACGCCCTTGGTAACCGGGCCCCAGTGCAACTTGACGGCTGCGCCGTCCCTGGCGGCTGTCATGCGAGCAGGTGCCAGCGGTGCGATATTGTCGATCGCCCGTCCCTTGGCCATCGCCGTTCCCGAAACCACGGAGGCTCCGGCCGCGCCGAGCACCGAGGTGACCGACTGTTCCGCACCCAGGCTGTGGATAACCAGCGGGACATCGCCCGCCCTGGTCTCCAGCAGCGAGAGCGTAGCGCCGCCCTTGACGGAGGTGGTGGGAGGCACCCAGACCGCCCGGACATAGAAGGCGATGGAGTCGCTGGTGACAACCGGGAAATCGACCGTCATCATCGTGCTGCCCGTGCCCGAAGGATTATAGGCAGCGATCTGCTGCGGCCAGTAGTGGAGGGTATCCTCGCCATTGATGGTGTAAAAGATTTCGTAGTAATTGATCACCGGCGTGGCGCCCATGCCCTGATGGTTGGCGGAGAAGGGCCACTTGAGGGTGACGAAACCACCCTGGTCGCCGGGCACATCCATGACGGTCAGATAGTCCGGCTGATCGATGACCGGATCGATCACCATGATCGGGCCGCTGGAGGCGGCATCGAGCGGATAGACATCCGTGGCGATCGAGGCGGTGATGACCAGATCGGAGGTATTCACCCAGCTGGTGAAACGGAAGGTGCCGATGCCATCCACCAACTGCTTGGGACCGCTGGGCAGAACGATCTGGTTCTGCTGCAGATTGGTCGAAAAAGTCAGATAGCCGGCGAAATTCCTGTCGACGTTGCCGTACTTGTCCCGGGCAATGACCTGGACGTCGAAGGGCACACCCCGCACCTGAGCGCCGAAAACCACCGGCTGAATCACAAAGGTGCAGGCGGCATTGCTCGACACCGTCACCCAGTCGGTCTGGTAATTGCCGTTGGTAACGGGATTGACGACATCCTCGACGACCCCCTGACCGTCGAAGCGCAGGATGCCTTCGCTCTTGGGATCCCAGCCGAGGGAGCTGGAATAGAAGAAAGTATTGATCAGCACCTTGCCGGGGATAACCTCTTTGGCCTCTTTGATCGGCCAGGCGCCGAAATAGTTGGCGTTGGGAGCCATATTCAGATAGAAATCAGAGCTGAAAACCGACCAGTCGGAGAGATCCTCGCTCATAAAGGCTTCGACGTCAAAGCGGCTGATGGTCTTGGCGCTCATGATCGCCGGCCCCGCGTCGTCTCTCTCCATCGTGATGCCCACCGGCAGGGGCGCCATGGGATTATCCGCCCAGTCGGCAAACCCGTTGGTGGCCTGGACGACCACATCCGGCACATCGCCGGTGTCGCCGCCATAGGGGGTCAGAGCCGGGCCGCCGGCCGTGGTCTCGTTGAATGCGACATAGGCCGCGACCGTATCGCCGTAGGCGTTGATGGCACTCGGCTGATAATAGGCGTAGCCGGGATTGTAGACATTCAGGTTGACGCCCAGATTGCTCTTGAGTCCGTCATAGCCGGTAATGGTCCAGTTGGCCGGAACAAATGAGCGTTTGGGATAGATGGGCGAGAGATCATCAAATGAAAAGCGGTAATGATCGAGCTTGCCGTCCGCATCGATATCGACCGTCTCGAGGCGCAGCAGGATGGGCGGGATGTTGTCACGCTCGACCTTGACATCCGAACCGAGCAGACGCCGTGTCGTGCCGCTGAGGCTGACATCATCGTCATACTGCAGGTTGCCGTTCGCCGAGGAAGCCAGATCCCAGACCACCCCTTGCGCCCGGTAGTTGATGGCGCCGCTGTCGTTCTTGGTCCAGGCCACTCCCGTATGGTTCAGGTAGACGATGCTGTCCCTGCGGGAGGGAGTCATGCCGGTGAAGTAGACCTGAATGCCGGAGACGTCATAATTGGAAGTCCCGACAAACCACTTGAACAGAGGTGACGGCAGTCCCGGCGCCGGCGTCGTTGGCCAGCTCACCGTGTTCACCTTTTCGCTGAAGACCAGGCGGATGCGCTTGGTCCCCGCCGTCAGGGCACGGATGATGGCCGGCCCGGCGTTGTCGATGATCTGCACAGCCAGACCGTTGGTCGAGGAGACGGTAATGTCCGAACTGTAAAGGGCTTCAGCCAGACCCAGGTTCACCGGCTCGTTGAGTCCGTTGGGATCGCCGGGATTGGTATAGGTCACGCGCGGGAGAAGGCCGGTGTTGGCCACCTTCGGCGTTGTCGCCGTCAGGATCACGCGCAGGGTGTTGGGTGCCACCCAGGTGCCTGTGCCGCCGATGGTGACGAGGCCCTCCCCGGTCACCTGCAGACCGGAGGTGCTGACGCGGGCGGTGTTCATGGCATGGTCAAACAGGACATCGACATAGTCGAGATAGCCCCAGCCGTTGGTGCCGCCGGTGGTCAGATCCCCGGGCAGAATGGCGTCGTGGGTCAGCACATGGGTGATGATCGGAAAGATGCCATCGGTGATGGGAATGATCGCCCCGGGGCCGTTGTAGGGAGCCGTGGGCGGCGCCGCTGCCAACGATTCGCCGTTGTAGTTGGCGACAACGTCGGTGACCTGACGATCAGCGACAAACTGCATCGAACCGACCTCATCACCGCTCGCATAAGGGGTCGTGAGCTGAAACTCATAGACCGCGCTCGGAGAGGTCGACGAGATCGTCGGAGAGATGATGGCGGTGATGGGATTGGGGCTGGCCGTAGTGGTGTTGACCGTGAAATCGACGCCCTGCACACTGGCAAAATCGAGCGGCTCACTGAAGGTCACCTCGATGCGCCGGTCGGCCAGCGCCGCCGCCAGGGGCTGACGCCGCATGGCGCGTTTGGTATGGGCGCTGATGATCGCCGGACCCGCCTTGTCGGTCAGAGCGCGCGGATGATCCTCGGCATAAGACTGGAACTGCCCGGTCGGCGCCTCGCGGAAACGGTCGGTCAGGCTCAGCGGCTTGGTGTAGGTCATGATCGGGGTGATGCCGCTGTTCGGGGCATTGGAGCGCACCCAGAGCGTGAAACGCTTCCAGGAGGGGCCGGTCATGTTCCAGCTTCCGATCGACTCCAGACTGTGAATGGTCGAACCCAGTCCGCCGAAAATCTGGTCGTTGACGGTGATGTTGGTGGGACTCATCGGCTCGCTCCACTCCAGGTCGATGCGGTCGATGTAGCCGTCAAAAGCGGTCTGATTGCCCGCATGCGCTCCGGTCACTGCGGGCGAACTGCCGCTGCCGTCATCGTAGTAGTAGGCATGCCGGATCGTCGGAGTGATGCCGTCATC
>JAKQKF010000009.1 GCA_029560815.1 bacterium | reverse complement strand
CCGAGGGAGCGGGCCATCCAGATCATGCGCAGGGATTCCTGAAGTCCGCCGGCCTTGTCCACCTTGATATTGATGCCGTCGAAGGCCTCGGCCAGTTTGGGGATATCTGCGCTGGTCTTGACCGACTCGTCGGCGAGGATGGGGATGGAGGCGCGCTCCTTGACCCAGGCGGTCTCTTCGAGCATGTGGCTCGGCATGGGCTGCTCGACGATATCGACGCCGTTGGCCGCCAGCCACTCCACCTTGCGCAGGGCGAGCTCCTTTTCCTTCCACCCCTCATTGGCATCAACGCGCAGGGTCTTTTGGGTCACACTGCGCACCGCCGCAAGGATCTCTTCGTCATTCTCCTTGCCCATCTTGATCTTGAGCAGGGGATAGGGGGCGGCCTCCTCCACCTTCTGTTTGACCATCTCCATGGTGTCGATGCCGATCGAAAAGGTGGTCTGCGGGGCCTTTTTCGGGTCAAGGCCCCAGAACTGATAAAGGGGGATGCCCAGGGATCTGGTGATCCAGTCCATGAGGGCGATATCGATGGCCGCCTTGGCCGCCGTCTGCCCTTCGCACACGGCCTGCACGGCGGCGTTGACGTCGACGAACTGCCAGGGATCGCAGGTTTCGAGGATCGGCCGCGCTTTTTCAAGAGTCGCGATGATCGATTCGAGCGATTCGCCGTAACGGACGTTATGGGCGGCCTCACCCAGTCCAACCACGCCGTCTTTTTCAAGCTTTACAAAAGCATATTCCTTGTAGGTGCTGGTGTTGCGGGCTATGGTCCAGGCATGACGGAGCTCGAGACGTTTGCTCTTGATCTCCATGCTAAAGCCGCCGCTGCTCCGGCCGGCGCCTTGCTGGCACCCGCCCATGAGCGGCGCTGCTGCCGAGGCGGCCCCGGCCGCGATGATCCCCTTGCCGGTTTTGTGGATGAACTCTTTGCGCGACATGGACATTCTACTCCTCCTCCAAATGATTATCTGCTGCAGAAATTACACCTTTCGCAGGAAAAAGGCAAATAAAATACGCACAATTGCAGGCGCCTGGCCGTTGCGGGGCAAAACCGGCGGCCCGGCAGGATCCCGCCGTTTTGCCGAAAAATGTTACTTTTGCGCGGAAAATACGTAAGAAAATGCGTACATCGAGCCGGGAGAGTGCCATGTCAGGATATGAGTCAACAACGGAACCGCAGCTGCGCAAGGTGCTGCGTGATGATCTGCGCAGGGGGGGGTACATTGCGCAAATCCGGCGCGAAAACGCCGAAATGAAGCAGTTCTATCTCAGCGACGAACAGCGCAGCCGTATGCGCACCATGGGCAGCGTCCGCCGCTTTTTCGCCGTCACCTTCTGGCTGCTTAAGAGCCTGCTGCTGCACATGAGCAGCTTTCGCAGGCTCCTGCTCATTCTCGCCCTCCTCCTGGTCTATTCGCCGCGCTGCGAAATGCACGGCTCTTCCATCCAGGCCGGCAGCGATGTCAGCATCGCCGGGCTCATCCTCCTGGTCTTCATCCTCATGCTCGAGGTCAAGGACAAGATGCTGGCGCGCAGTGAACTCCAGGCGGGCCGCATCGTCCAGAAAGCCCTCATCCCCGACCAGCCGCCGGCAATTCCGGGCTGGTCGATCTGGCTCTACTACCATCCCGCCAACGAGGTGGGAGGCGACCTGCTCGACTATATGCCGATCAACAGCCACCGTCACGGTTTTGCCCTGGGGGACATCTCGGACAAAGGGCTCGGCGCGGCCTTGCTCATGGCCAAGCTTCAGGCCACGCTGCGCGCCCTCGCGCCCGACAGCACCGATCCCGCTGAACTCGGCCGCAAGATGAACCGGATCTATATCCGCGACACCATGGCCAACCGGTTCGCCTCGATGATCTATTTTGAGATCGCTGCGGATGAGGGAAACGTGCGCTTCATCAATGCCGGCCACCAGCCCCCCCTTTTCCTCCAGGGCGAACAAGTGAGTGAGTGGCCCAAGGGCGGCCCCGCTCTCGGAATCCAGCCGCTGGCCGAGTATACGACCCAGAGCCTCACCCTCAAGCCGGGTGAAACCCTCTTTTTCTATTCGGACGGACTGGTGGAAGCCCGCAATCTGGAGGGCAATTTCTGGGGAGAGGAGCGTCTGCGCGCCAGCCTGGCCTCCATGACCTGGCGCAGCGCCGACGCCATCGGCGAAAAGCTGATCAACCGGCTGCAAAATTTCGTCGGCGACGCCCCGACGCACGACGACATCACCATGATCATCCTGCAAAAGCTGTGAGCTGCGCCGGCGGGCGGGCGGCGCAGCCGGAATCCCTCATGGCGCGACTCAATCCAGGCCGATCACCCGGGCGCTGCGCGGAGAGGAGACCGTGAAGTGGAGCAAAAGCTCTGACTTGCCGCCCGGCTTGATCTCCAACGTCCAGCTCACCTGCTGTTTATCCTTGTCCCACTCCTCCGGCGGCGGCGACAGTTTGACGTCGCCGAGTTCGATCTCCTCCTGCAGCGGCCGCGGCAGCTGATCCACCACCTTGACCTTGACCGCCTGCTTCTTGAAATTCTCGATCACGATCCTGTAATCGTATTCCATCTCCTGTTTCTTGCTCAGCGTACCCTTGTTGCGCTCATACTTTTTCACCAGCTCGCGTTTCACCTTCAGCCCTTCATCGATGCCGAGAGAGAGGTCGGCGCTCTCGCCGGGCGCCAGGGGCTTGATCGCGGTCTTGCCGACATAGTCGCCATCGACATAGACCATCGCCTGGCCGGCGAGAAGGGGAGCCAGCCCCTCGTTGACGATCTTGCCCTGGAGATAGACAAAAGCGGAGAGCTTGGGAATGGTGATATAGCTCATCGCGGCGGCATAACTGCTGCGGGCGATCACGACCCGGGCGGGTTCCTCTCCGCTGGCGATGGTGCGCAGACCGGGGATGGCGAAGAGAATCGAGGTCGATCTGCTGTCAATCCCGGCCGGCGCTTCGGGGGCCATCATCTCTTCGGCTTTGTCAAACGAGGCGGCCAAGACCGCGTTGTCCTCCCGGCCGCCCGCCTTTTGCATGGCGACACGCGAGGGCTGCCACAGGCGCAAATCCCAGGGCCACAGTTCGGGCACGGTCGCACTGCGGGCGGGCTGCGAGGTCGAAAGGGAGAGCTCGACATCACTCCACTCCTCACCGCTCTTCTGACGCACCTGACCGGTGTAGAGAAGCTCCATCCGGCCCTCTCCCGGCAGGGCGCGGATCTCGTAGCCGGGCCACCAGGTCACGTCGCTGACCAGATAGGTGACGGCCAGCTTGCCGGTGCCGCCGGCATCAGCGCGCAGGGTCAGCTCGATCGACTTGTCCTCACGCGGCTTGGCCGACTGGAGCTCAGCGAGCTGTTTCTCCAGGGCCTCCTTCTCCTCTTTCAGAGCGCGCCTTTTCAGTTCAAACTCCGCCATCTCGCTGTAAATCTTGTTGAGCTGGGTGCCGATGTAGGAGAGGGCGCTGTTCCAGGCGGGCGCATCCACCTTGAGCCCGGCGCTCTGGCCCGCTCCCGCGGGCGGGGTCGCCTGAATGGAATGGAGGAATTTCTCTTTTGCGGCGAGGCTCTTGAGCTCTCCCTCCACCAGCATGATCTGACGTTCCAGATCGAGGATGGCCGTCTCCACCTTGCGGGCCTCCCCCTCATCTGCTCTGGAGAGGAACCAGCGCTCGACCTTGATCTCCTCGATCGCCACTCCCCCGCCGGAGGTCACTCTGGCATGGACCGATTCATCGACCAGTACCGCCGGCAGGCCGGTGAGGGTGAGGGTGTTCGCGCCCGCCTTCAGATTCAACGCGGCCTCCCTCTCCACCAGTGCCATGCCGGGATAGACGGTCACCCGGACGATCCGGCTCTCAATTTCGGCCGCGCACAGGGCGCCGGCCGCCAGCAGCATAACCACGATTTTTCTGACCATGACAAGGCTCCGCAGGTGAAATGAAGATCCCGATACCGCCGCCCGGGCGGGCCGTACACGCGGCCCTGCCCACTGTAAGGTATTAAAAGACACGACAAATATCAAGGCCAAAGTGAAGATGGGCCCGCGCAGGCTGTTGACAATGGCCCGTCATTTGCGTATATTTACGCAAGCTCATCCCCCATCGCCAGTTTCAGGAAAAAACATGCCGGACCCGCGTCTCGCAGCACTCGCCAGAACCATCGTCCATCACTCCCTCCGCCTGCAGCCGGGCGAGAGGCTCCTCATAGAGGCGACCGACATCCCTCCGGAGATGGTGATCGCCCTGATCCGCGAAGCGCGGAGCGTGGAGGCGGTCCCCCTGGTCAACCTCAAGCAGAACCTGGTGCTGCGCGAATTCTACCGGCTCAGCGACGCCGCCGGTATGGAGGAGATGGGGCGTCTGGAAGCGGCGCAGATGGCGGGCGTGCAGGCCTACGTCGGCCTGCGCGGGGCGTACAACAGCGCCGAGTTGTCCGACGTCCCTGAAGAACAGATGCGCCTCTACCAGAGACTCTGGTGGCAGCCGGTGCACCAGGCGATCCGCATCCCCAAAACCCGCTGGGTAGTGCTGCGCTGGCCCCATCCGGCCATGGCGCAGCTGGCCCAGCAGAGCAGCGAGGCGTTTGAGGATTTTTATTTTTCGGTCTGCACCCTCGACTATGCCAAAATGGCCGCGGCCATGGCGCCTCTGGTCCGGCTGATGGCGGAGACCAACCGTGTGCGCATCGAGGGACCGGGAACCGACCTGCGCTTCTCGATCAAGGAGATGCCGGTCATCCCCTGTGCCGGAGAGTACAATCTGCCCGACGGTGAGGTCTATACCGCACCTGTCCGCGAGTCGGTCGAGGGGCGCGTCCGCTTCACCGCCCGGAGCATCTATCACGGCGTGGTCCACGAGGGCATCGAGCTTGAGTTCGACAAAGGGCGCATCACTGCCGCCCGCTCGGACAAAAGCGAGCTTCTCAACCAGGTTCTCAACACCGACCCGGGCGCCCGTTTCATCGGTGAGTTCGCCCTCGGGGTCAATCCCTTCATCAGCCGGCCGCTGCTCGACATTCTCTTCGATGAAAAGATCGCCGGCTCGTTCCACCTCACGCCGGGCGCCTGCCTGGACAACACGCCCAATGGCAATCACTCCGTGATCCATTGGGATATGGTCTGCATTCAAACCCCGGCATTCGGCGGGGGTTCGATCTGGTTCGACGACCGGCTGGTGCGCCGGGACGGCCTTTTCGTCGTGCCGGAACTCTTTCCCCTCAACCCGGAAAATTTGCTTTAGCGGAGCGAGCACCTATGAAAAATGATCCCGTCGCCGCGGCGCGCAAGGCCATGGCGGAAAAAGAGTACGCCAGGGCGATCGAGCTGCTGCTGCCGGAGGCCGCCGGGGAGAAGATGAACGAGGAGGCCCTGCTCTTGCAGGCCCGCTGCGATCTGGCCATGCACCATCACGCTGCTGCCGGCAAGATCTATACCTTCCTGCTGCAGCAGGGAAAGCAGTTCTCAGCGGCCGCCCGCGCCGAGGCCGCCCTCATCCTCGGCCAGCCGCAGACCGGCCTGAGCCTGCTCGCCCCGCTCGCCAAAAACGAGCTTGAAGGCGAAGCAAACCTTATTGGCGTCGTCAGCGCCTACTGCTGCGGCCGCATCAACGAATGCATGCGCTATCTGAATCTCTTCGTCAGGAGCGGCCGGGAGTGGGATGAGGAGGATCCCATCGATCTGGTGATCGAACACGCCCTGGAGCGCAGCGAGTATCACGATCTCGAACAGATCTACCTCGATGCCCAGGAGAGCGTCCAGAGCGGCAGCCACAATCCGCGCAACCGCTGGTTCTCGATCAATATCCCCGTCTATGAACTCTATACCGCCTCGAGGCCCGAAAAACGGCAGAAACGCGCCGCCGCCCTGGTCCGCATCCTGGCACCGGGGGAAATCTTCTCGCCGGAGGGGGCGAAGGAACGGCTGCGGGGCATCCTCAGGGACTTTGCAAGCAGTGAGGAGGATGCCCGCTTCGGCCTGGAGAGCCTGAAGCACCTCGATACGAGCAACTGGGCTGAGCTGGCCCGCCTCATCATGGCCCTGCAGCTCGAACACCTGCGCCAGTTCGCCGGCAGCCTCGGACTGGAGGATGAGAGCATCACCGCCAGCGCCCTCCAGCAGCTCGTCCCCCTCCTGCCCCTGCGGCAGGCGATGGGATTGATGCTTCTCTACGCCATCGCCGACAGCAATGACCGCCTGCTGCAGCAGATGGTCCAGAATATCGAGGATGAACTGCTGGCTGCCCTCATCCAGATCGCCTTTCAGGCCTTCTATCTGGAGATGGAGCGCATCCGCCTTCTCAACCAGCCTCCCTCCGTATGAGCCGCTCTTCCGGTCGGCCTCTTCCACCTCCTTGAACCAGCTTGCCTCCGCACCGGGACGTCCGGGCGACCGGAGAACAGCTCCAGGCCGCCTTCCGCCCCTCCTCCGATCCAGATTTGCCTTGACTTTCAAGGTTTAAAAACCTAAAATAAAGCGTGAATAAAAAGCGGCGGGGCCCACTCAATCCGCCGCGCCATTCTGATTCCATCATCAGGAGGAGCCCTATGCTTTCCCCGTTTAAAAACGAGTCTTTCACCGATTTCAGCAAGCCGGAGAACAGGCAGAAACAGGAAGAGGCCCTGAAGCTGGTCGCCGGCCAGTCGGGCCGGGAGTATCCCCTCTTCATCGGCGGCAAGGATGTGACCACCGGCCGCCTCTTCAAGTCCTACAATCCCGGTCACACCAGCCAGTTGGTCGGGACCTTCCACAAAGCCGGACAGCCGGAAGTCGATCTCGCTATGAAGGCCGCTCTGGAAGCTTTCGAGAAATGGCGCTGGGTCGCGCCCAAGGAGCGAGCCATCATCCTGCTCAAGGCGGCGGCGATCATGCGGCGGCGCAAGCTCGAGGTCAATGCCTGGATGATCACCGAGATCGGCAAGAGCTGGCCCGAAGCCGACGCCGATACATCCGAAGCCATTGATTTTATGGAGTTTTATGCGCGTGAAATGCTGCGCTGGAGCGAAATCAAGGGATCGACCCCCTTCCCGAACGAGTTTCCCGAATTGAACTATATTCCGCTTGGCGTCGGCGCTATCATCCCGCCCTGGAACTTTCCCATGGCCATCCTCACCGGCATGGCCACCGCCGCCATCGTCACCGGCAACACCGTGCTGCTCAAGCCCGCCTCCGATACCCCCTGCATCGGCTATCTGCTGGTCGAGATCATGAAAGAGGCGGGGCTTCCGGCCGGCGTCCTCAACTTCATCCCCGGCAGCGGCGGCGAGATCGGCGACTATATCGTCACCCATCCCAAAACCCGCTTCATCTCCTTCACCGGCTCCAAGGAAGTCGGCCTGCGCATCATCAACCTCGCGTCCCAGGTGTCACCCGGCCAGATCTGGGTCAAACGCGTCGTCGCCGAGATGGGCGGCAAGGACACCATCGTGGTTGATGCCGACGCCGATCTCAACGAAGCCGCCACGGCCATAGTCGCCTCGGCCTTTGGCTTCCAGGGCCAGAAATGCTCCGCCTGCTCCCGCGCCATTGTGGTTGAAGAGGTCTATGAGCAGATCGTCGAGATGTTGGCCGAACGGACAAAAAAGCTGACCGTCGGTCCGCCCGAGGATCCCGCCATCTATATGGGACCGGTGGCGAACAAGGCTTCGGAGGAGAAGATCCTCGGCTATATCGAAATCGGCAAGCAAGACGGACGGCTGATCTGCGGCGGAGCCAAGGCCGCCGGTGAAGGCTATTATATTCAGCCGACAATTTTCGCGGACATCGAGCCCGGGACGCGGCTGGACCAGGAGGAAATTTTCGGACCGGTACTGGCGGTGATCAAGGCGAAATCGTTCGACGAGGCGATCCGGATCGCCAACAGCACCGAGTTCGGCCTGACTGGTGCGGTCTGGACCCGCGACCGCTACAAGATCGAAGAGGCCAAGAAAAAGTTCCACGTCGGCAATCTCTATGTCAACCGCAAATGCACCGGCGCCATGGTCGGCGCCCACCCCTTCGGCGGCTTTAACATGAGCGGCACCGACTCCAAGGCCGGCGGCATGGACTATCTCGGATTGTTCATGCAGGCCAAATCGGTCTCGGAACGGTTGATCTAATCCCCGAATTCCGGGCGGGAACCGGAGACAATCAGAGCAAGTATCGCCCGTCGTGGTCGCACCCGCATCAGTCAGAGACCGGTGGGCGAGAGAAAAAAAAGCGCACCGGTTCGGTATCCGGTGCGCTCTCTTTTATCAGGAGAATCATCATGCCCAGTTTGCGAGCCCGCTTCTTCCTCCGCATGCTCAGGAGCCGAAGCAAAGGAACAAAAACCGATTGGACGACGCTGGCAGCGATCCACCACTTTCGCGAGCAGGCGGAAAAGGGCGCTGCCCGGTTCGGCAAACCACCGCAAGGCATCGAATGCACACCGGTCACTGTTGAAGGCCTGCCCGCCGAATGGATCCGGCCGGCCGGCTCCGCCCATGACCGGGTCATCCTCTACACGCACGGAGGAGGCTATATCTCGGGATCGATCACCGATCACCGCGGTGTGGTCGCCAAACTGGTCAAACGCTGCGGGGTTGGCGCCCTGCTGTTCGAATACCGCCTCGCACCCGAACACCCCTTCCCGGCCGCTGTCGAGGACAGCGTCACCGCCTATCGCTGGCTGCTCGATCAGGGGTTCAAACCCGGCCAGATCATCCTCGCCGGAGATTCGGCAGGCGGCGGATTGGCATTGGTCCTGCTGCTCGCGCTGCGCCAAAGGTCGATCCCCCTCCCGGCCGGAGCGGTGGCGATTTCACCCTGGACCGACCTGCTCAGCACCGGCGGCTCTTACACCGCCAACGCGGAGATCTGTCTCTCGCCGGAGGGCACCTGGACCGCCTTTGGCGACCACTACGCAGCCGGCCAGGACAAGGGCCAACCCCTGATCTCGCCCCTCTATGGCGATCTGCAGGGCCTGCCCCCGCTTTTCATCACGGCGGGCGGAGCCGAGGTACTGCGCGATGACGCCGTCCAGTTCGCCGAAAAAGCCCGCGTGGCCGGCGTAGAGGTCACCCTGATCGTCGGCGAGGGGCTCTTCCACTGCTACCCGGTGATGGCCCCCCTCTTTCCCGAAGCCACCCGGGCCATGAATGATCTCTGCGCCTTTATCCGGAAAAACCTGCAAAAAGAAAAAGCCGGATAAAGAAGCCTTTCCCAAAAACTGGTTTCAACCCGGCAAACGCCTCACACCCCGATACGGGTGGCAACGAGATCAAAGCGGAAAAAGGTCGCCCGGCGCTGACTGCTTTCCGCATGGCGATGCTCTACACCCTGCTCTCCTTTGCCACCCTTCTATTCGCGCTCTATCTCTCCCGTACCAAATAAACGATCGTCACATTCCCTGAAAACGGGTTTTACCGGCGCAGGATGCACATGAACTGCCAGCCGGACAGCGCCGTCGCACATCCAGCCGGAAAATATGTACCGGCAGGAGAAACGGCGGCCGCGGAGAATAAGAGGCGCAGGCGCCCCGCATTTGTGGCACATATTTTGACTGAGTGGGTATGAAATCAGGCCGCAGCAACAGGGCAGTTGATTAATAATTTATTTAATAATAATCAGTTAAAATATCCTGAACCTCTCAGACGCGATCCGATTATGTGGCGCCGCTTCCTCAACAGGGATATTCGTTGTGGCATGAATGGGGCATTGAGCAATCTGAGGAGAATGATTGTGAAAAAGAACCCGAACATTTTTGAATCCCGCTCCTGGAGCACCGAACTGGTCCGGTTGTGGTGGCTCCTGCTGCTGGCGCTTCTCTTCCTGATCATGTTCAGCAGCACGGGATACGGCCAGGCCTCCATCAGCGGGTGCGCCTGGATGGACGTCAACAAGGACGGCCTGCGGGGCGAGAGCGAACGCGGCTTCTCCGGGGTCCGTGTGCAGCTCTTCCGGCAGGTGGCCGGCACCTCCTACGAGGCCTTGACCTCACTGCGCACGCAGAGTGACGGATCATTTCTCTTTCTGGTCTCCGGTTCCCTCCTGCCGGAGAGCTTTTATCTCCAGTTCGAAAAGGTGCCCGGGATGTATTTCAGCCTGCCCCGGACCGGCGGCGATAACCTGAGCGATTCGGAAGTCGATACCAGCAGCGGCAGGACACCCATCTTTAATCTCGTCAGCCAGGACAACGCCACCGGCTGGAATGCGGGCTATATGAGCTCACCGCTCGTGGTGCCGGAGATCAAGCCGGCGGCCAATCTCGTCCTCAACGTCGCAGTCAGCAACGATTCAGCCCATGTCGGCGAATATGTCGATTTTACCATCGATGTCACCAACAGCGGCCCGGACGCCTCGCTTTCGCCGCACCTGGTCATGCAGCTGGCGCCCAATCTCCTCTTTGTGAGCGCCACTCCTCTTCCCGCCGCTCCGGACGGCAATCCCCTGGAGTGGGCTCTGGAGACCCTGGTGATGAATGAGATGCGGAGGGTGACGGTGCGCACTTTGGTCATCGACGAGGGGGAAGCCACCGGCACCATCTATCTGCTCACGACCACGGAAGAGACCGATCAAGCCGACAACAGCTATCAATATTTGCTGCATGACGGGGTTCCAGTCGAACTCACCGAATTCATCGCGCATTTTAATGGCCGTGGCATTCTGCTCAGATGGGTCACCGCCTCGGAGACCGAAAACTTTGGCTTCCAGCTCTTCCGGGCCGAAGCGGCGGATGGCTATTATGAAAAAATAACCCCCGCGATCATCGAAGGCGCTGGCACCTCCGCTTCCGAGCACCAGTATGAGTATCTGGATGCCGATGTCGCCGCCGGAACCACCTACTACTACAAACTCATGGACGTCGATTACAGCGGCCAGATGGCCTGGCATGGTCCCGTCACCGCGGTCGCGAACCAGCCCGCGGCCTACGCGCTCGCGCAGAATTATCCCAACCCCTTCAACAGCCAGACCCGCATCCGTTTCACCGTCGGAGAGCCCGCGCATGCCGAGCTGACCATCTACAACCAGCTCGGGCAGAAAGTCAGAAGTCTCTTCGCGCAGGAATGGCCCGCCGGGCAGCATGAAGTGGTATGGGACGGCACCGATGAATTCAATCTGCCCGTCGCCAGCGGTCTCTATATCTACCTTTTCCGCGCGGGCGATTATTATGAGAAAAAGATCATGAATCTGATCAAATAGTGAGGCAGAGGCCGTTGGGGTGCGCCCCTCCGGCCTGCTGCACGTGCATTGCACAGCTGCAACCGCTGCACCATCAGACACCCTTTGGCCATTACCTCCTCGGGTGCAGCGGCGCGCCGGACTTTTGTCAGGCGACCAGGGAGGTATAAAATGAAACACTCGTATCTGTTATTCGCAGCCGTCGCGCTCATCGCCATGGCGACGCACGCTGGAGCAGGGGAAGAGATCCTGCCCCCTCTCACCTCTCCCGCCGTGGTCCAAACCAACGGTCCCCAGGGCCTGCTCAGTCACGGCGACTGGTGGAGCAACAGCGCCGGCGGCAATCAGCCCCATCTCTTTTATCTCTATGTGCCCGCGTATGTCCCTGATGGCTTTACGGTCCGGCTGGAACTCTTCGACCCGGAATGTTTTCAAACCGGCGGGGAACTGGATGAACTCAAGGGCAGTGCATGGGATGAAACCCGTTTCCAGCTGCTGGCACCGGACGGCTCGACAATAGTGGCGGATCGAACCTACCCCGCCGACGCGCTGACCTCTGAGAGCTGGAATGGCCTGGCTGAATTCACCCCCGGCCAGTACGGCCGCGGCATCTATCAGATCCTCGCCACCACGGCCGTGGACGACGAAAACACCTACCGTCTCCGGATCGTCGAGAACGATCCGGATGGCACTGCCGGCAGCGGAGATGAGATTCACCTGGCGATCGGCCGCAGCGCCCTGCAGATGCTCACCAGAGCGACGGCCATCCTCCATTTTTATGCACCGCCCGGGACCGGGGAACTCCTCCTGGCCAATTTCGGCATGGACGATAACGAAGCTGTAGTCTATACGTCGCCTTCCGGGGAAAACATCGCCGGCACCGTCTCCGGAGACGGGGTCTGGAACAACAGCGCCAGCGCACTCCTGCCCCCTCCAGGTGGAGATCTTGTTCAGACGCCTCAATCCGGGTGGTGGTCGCTCCAGCTCACGGCCGCGGGCGATAACCAGTTCTCTCTCTATGGACCGCAGCCCTTCATCATGGGCGATGCCCCTTCCGCGCCAAGCCTCAGCGCTGAGCTGCAGAACAGTCGCACCCAGGTGCGCAAGGGCGAACTCATCACCTACTCGGCGACCATCCGCAACCAGGGCGCCGCAGCGGCGCACGCGTGCACTCTGGCGGTCGCCCTCTCGCCCGGACTCATCGTCACCCAGCCCGGTGAGGGCGCCATCGCCCCCGACGGCAGCTGGCTTTGGACGACCGGCCTGCTCCCGGCTGGAGCCGAGCGCACCCTGACTTTCACGCTTTTCATCAGCAGCGAAAGCACCAGCCCGGTCGCAGCGACCGCCCTCGCCTCTGGAGAGGGCCCCTTCTTGCAGAAATATTCGAGTGCACCGGCCCGCGACATCGACCAGCTCGTGGTCGCAGGCGCGATTTCCGGGCTGATCTGGCAGGATCTCAACCATGACGGGAAACGCGACGCCGGCGAACCCGGCATGGCCGGCATCAAGATCGACCTCTACGGCCCGACTCTTGAAGTCCTGGCCTCCGATACCAGCGATGCCGCCGGCGCCTATGCTTTCAGGTTCCTCCCAATCGGCAGCTATCAGGTGCGGCCGGATGCCGCTTTTCTGCCGGACGGATGGGACGCGACCACCACCATTCAGAGCGAATGGCTGCTGGTCACCGACCTGGGCGAGAGCCTGGCCGATATCAATCTCGGTTATAACACATTCGAAACTCCGGTCGAGCTCTCCCGGTTCACGGCCGTGGCAGGCAGAGGCACCATCGAACTGGCCTGGACCACTCAGAGCGAAACCAACAACCTCGGCTTCCACCTCTACCGCAGCCTGTCCGAAGAGGGCCCCTTCACCCGGATCACCTCCGCCCTCATCCCCGGTGCCGGCAACAGCCAGTCCAGGCGCAACTACTCCTGGAGTGACCCTCTGCCTGCGGTGCAGGGGACCTTTTACTACCGGCTTTCGGACATCAGCTATGCGGGTGTGGAGACCATGCACGGAGTCGCGTCAGCCACTCTGGTCGAGGCCCCGGGACAGTTCAGCCTCGCGCAGAATTATCCCAATCCCTTCAACAGCTCGACCGCGATCACCTTCACCATGCCGGAGAGCGGCCCGGTCCGGATCATGATCCACAATCTGCTCGGGCAGGCCGTCCGGCTGCTCGTCGATCAGGTGCGTGAGGCGGGCGAGCACCGCCTGCTCTGGGATGGCCGGGATGAGAACGGCATGACTGTGCCGGCAGGGGTCTACCTCTACACCATGCAGGCGGACGAGTTCAGGACGACACGTAAGCTTCAGTTTCTGCGTTGACAGCGGGGTGTTGCGGAGGAGGAGAGCGTAAAACCTGGAGGCGGGCCGGCGCAGCAGGAACGGTCCGGATCTGTCGAAGAGGATGAAGCGGTTCAGGAGGGTTCGCCTCCCGGTTTTTGCGCCTGCACCCAATATTGCTGCGGCCCCTCGTAGTGGACGAGGCCGGCAAAGCCGCAGCCGGACAGCGCCCGCGCCAGCGTGCGCGCGCGCACCAGACGGTCGGCCGCGACTACCCCGGCCAGCCGCTGGTGGCAGCGGTTCAGTTCACGGCTGCCGCAGGTATGAAAAATGAGCAGCTGACCTCCGGGGCGCAGGACCCGAAGCAGTTCATGCATGACCCTGTGCGGCTGGACGAAATGGGGCCAGGTGCCCAGGCAGACCGCCCTGTCGAAGGATTCCGCGTGGAACGCCAGCAGGGCGGCGTCGCAGCAGAGCGGGTGTGCCGCAGCGGCGGCATACTCTTCCGCTCCCGCCGCGAGCATCCTTTCCGCACAGTCCAGAGCCACGATTCGCCCTTCAGGCCCGCAGCGTTCGCGCAGCGCGGCCGCCAGCCGTCCCTTTCCCGCCCCGAGATCCAGAATCCAGTCCCC
>JAKQKF010000529.1 GCA_029560815.1 bacterium | reverse complement strand
GTTCCTGCGGGTGAGGCCGCCGCCGCACTGCCAGCTGGTCAGCTCGGCCACGCCGAAGGGGCGGCCGGCGCTGCTGCCCGCATGCCAGCCCGGCGCCAGGGGCAGGGCGGCCGGATTCTGCGCCCAGGCCTCGCGCAGATGCGGGCTGGCAACACCCGCTCCGCCCATGGCCAGCCAGCGGCTGCCGGGGGGGCTGTCGCCGAGGGCTCCGTGCAGCAGAGCGGGCGCCAGCAGGAAGATCAAGAGGGTTGAAATGGAACGGCGGAAAGCTTCCGCGCGTTTACAGGAGAGCGGAAAATGCTTGCTTAAATCGGATAAATGTTGAATATTATAGCGCCTTTGAGGCCGCCGCCCGGCCGGGCGGCGCACCGTCACGGATTTGGAGTCTTTCATGAAGGTCACCCTCAATAAAAGAGCCCTCTGCACACCCCTTGTGCTCGTGCTGCTGCTCATCACGGTCGCCTCAACCACAGCACAGCGCATCGAAGCGGTCGTGACCACGGATCTGCGCACCCTGCCGCTGGAACGGCAGGAAAAACTGCGCGATTTCAAGGACAAGGTCGAGCACTATCTCAACGCCTATTCCTGGACCAACGATCCCTGGAACACCATGCTCTATCTCGACATCCAGATCATCCTCGAGGATATGAGCTCCAGCGCCGAGGAGCGCTACCGCGGGCAGATCGTCATGAGCAACCGCTACGACATGCAGCTCAGCGACAAGCGCTGGCGTTTCGCCTATCAGAGCACCGACATGCTCAATCACGATGAAAGTACGCTCAACTCCTTCACCATCATGCTCGATTATTTCGTTTACATCTTCCTGGGCATGGAATTCGATAAATGGTCGAGCCTCGGCGGCACGGAACACTTTCAGAAAGCGAAGACAATCGCAGAACAGGCTAAATTCGGTCTGGGCCGGTACATTGAGGGATGGGATCGAAGGGTGGAACAGATCACCTATCTAACCAGTGATCAGCATGTTCCTTTCCGGGAGATGGTGGACTATTATTTTTACGGCCTCTCGCTGGTCAAAGAGGATAACGCCAAGGCGCGCCAGTTTATCAGCAAGGCGGTGGAGATGCTCGACACCATCATCTCCAAGGACCCTGAAAATGAATACGCCAAGATGTTCCTGAACGCCCATTATATCGAGATGGTGGAGGTATTCCGCCGCGCCCTGGACAAATCGCCCCTGCGCACCCTGATGGTCATCGATCCGGCGCACGCCCAGGTCTATAAAAATATCCTCGAAAAATAGCGCGAAAACATCCGGCCCTCCCCCTCTTGCTGTCCGGGCGGGGGCCGCAGTTCAGGCCCGGCGAGTCGATGAGACGCCGGGCCTTTTCATTTCCGCCTAAACCTCGGCCCACTCACCCCGTTCGGGGATGGCAATCTCGTTGAGGCCGAGTCCACCAAGCGCATGCGCCAGGGCCTGAGACTGATCGTACTCCCCGTGCAGGATGTAGAGATGCTGCAGCTGTTCACGGTTGAAGTGGCTGATCCATGAGACCAGCTCGTCCTGATCGGCATGGGCGCTGAAGGCGTTCAGCTTGACCACCCGGGCGGCCAGGGTGAACTCGTCCCCGAAGATCTTGACCGTCGGCTCGCGTTCGACCAGCCGCCTGCCGAGGGTGTTCTCCGCCATGAAACCGACCACCAGGATGGTGTTGCGCTCATCCTCGATGTTGTTGCGCAGGTGGTGCTGAATCCGGCCGGCTTCGCACATCCCCGAAGCGGAGATGATGATGCAGGGGGATTTGATCTCATTGATCTTTTTGGACTCATCAGCCGTCCGGATATAGCGGAGCCGGTTCCAGCCGAAGACATCGTCGTTGCTCTCCAAAAAGTCCGCGGTCTCCTCATCATAGCATTCGGGATGGGCGCGGAAGACCTCGGTGGCGTTGAGAGAGAGCGGCGAGTCGACAAAGATCGGCAGCGCCGGGATCTCGCCGGAGAGGGTGAGCTGGTGGAGGGCGTAGACGATCTCCTGGGTGCGGCCGACCGAAAAGGCCGGGACGATGATCTTGCCGCCGCGTTTGACGGTCTCATTGACCACCTGCGCCAGTTTCTGGTTGAGGGTGGAAAAGTCATCATGGAAGCGGCCGCCATAGGTGCTCTCTGTGAAGAGGATGTCCGCTTGCGTTAGAATGGCCGGATCCCGCAGTATGGGCTGGCCGGGCCGCCCCAGATCACCGCTGAAAACCAGGCGGATCGGCCTGCCGTCATCGTTGATGTCCAGAACAGAGACCGCCGCACCGAGAATATGGCCGGCGTCGTAAAAGGTGACCGAGACCCCGTCGGCAATCTGCACCTTGCGCTCGTAACCGACGCTGAAGAACTGGTTCATCGCCTTGACGGCGTCGCGCGCGGTGTAGAGGGGTTCAACAGGTTTTTCCCCCTTGCGAGCCCGCCGTTTGTTGACATACTCGGCGTCTTTCTCCTGGATATAGCCCGAATCCTGCAGCATGATGCTGCAGAGATCGCGCGTGGCGTGGGTGCAGGCGATATTCCCGGTAAATCCAAGCTTGACCAGCTGGGGGATATTCCCGCTGTGGTCGATATGGGCGTGTGAGAGCACCATGGCATCTATGCTCGCCGCATCAAAGGGGAGCTGCCGGTTGCGCTCAAAGGCCTCATCGCGCTTCCCCTGATAGAGTCCGCAGTCAAGGAGGATTTTCTTTCCCCGCACAATCAGAACGTGCATGGTTCCGGTCACCGAACGCGCGCCGCCGAAGAACTGTATTTCCACTGCAATCTCCTTTCCTCAGAAAACATACAAAATCGCCCCGTTCAAGTCAACAACTTTAGGGGGAAGAAATCGCCGCAGCGCTCCCTTTATCGCTCCAGCAGCACGCGCAGATGGTCATGGATGGTCGCAAACGAGGTGAAGGGGATGTGCTCGCGGTTGTTCTCCCTGCACCACTCCAGGAGCTGCTTTTTGGCGAAGACGATATCGGCCTCCCGGGCGCCGCAGACATCGGAGAGGCCGTCGCCGATATAGACCGTGGTTTCGCCCGGCCGGCGTTCCCGGCGCACATGCAGCCCCTTGCAGTTGGCGCACCGGCCGCAGCCCTGACCATGCCAGGGGAATTCAACCCGGACGGCGCCGCCGGGCGCCAGGACCATTCTGTTGCTGCGCAAGGGGAGATCGCCGAATCCGTGCGCGGTCAGGATGCGGGCGATATAGGCATCCATACCGTCGCTGACGATGGTGAGGGGGATGCGGTTCACCTGCGCAAAACCGGCCAGCGCCGCAAAAGAGTCGTCGATGGCCAGGGGGGCGACGAAGGCATCCAGTTCGGCCTCGGTCAAACGCATAACCTCGGCCTGCCGGCCCCACATCTCACGACCCTCCAGCCGGCCCTGCCGCCACAGCTCCACCAGCCCCCACCAGTGGCTCTCGCTGCCGAAATGACAAAAGACGAGGTTACCGACATCGCGTTTGGCGATGGTGCCGTCAAAATCGCAGAATATGCGCAGTCGTTTGGGCATGGCTTTGGGTATTTCTCACCAGGGCACAAAAAAAATAATCTCTCACAAAGGCACAGAGGCACAAAGAAAAACAATCTCGCGCAGAGGCGCAAAGCCCCGCACTGCTCCGCCAAAACCTTTATTAATAATAACCTGAAAACAAAACATGCTCTCACAAAGGCACAGAGACACAAAGAAAAACAATTTCGCGCAGAGGCGCGGAGCCCCGCACTGTTGCCCCAAAATATAAATTATTCAACAACTTTTGTCTTTGCTCTCTTCGTGTCGCCGTGCCTCTGTGAGAGACCGCTTTTGGGGCGTGCTCAAAGGGACGACAAAAAACCCCGGGGCCTTGGGGGCCCCGGGGCTGGTTACGGTTTACAGCTGATTTACTTCTTTTCGCGGATGGTCGCCTGGGCCGCAGCCAGACGGGCGATGGGTACGCGATAGGGCGAGCAGGAGACGTAATCCATGCCCACGCGGTGGCAGAACTCCACCGAAGCGGGCTCGCCGCCGTGTTCGCCGCAGATGCCGACCTTGAGGCCCGGGTGGGCTTTGCGGCCGCGCTCGATGCCGATCTCAATCAGCTCGCCGATACCCTCCTGATCCAGGATATTGAAGGGATCTGCCGGCAGAATTCTCTTCTCGACATAGTCGGGGACAAAGCCGCCGATATCGTCGCGGGAGAAGCCGAAACCCATCTGGGTCAGATCGTTGGTGCCGAATGAGAAGAACTCGGCCGTGCCGGCGATCTTGCCGGCCTGCAGGGCCGCGCGCGGGATCTCGATCATGGTGCCATACATGTACTGGATGGCCTTGACCTTGTATTTGGCGCAGACCTCCTTGTAGACCTTTTCCACGATCACCTTCTGGTCGATCAGCTCACGCTCGTGGCACACCACCGGGACCATGATCTCGGGCAGCACCTTGATGCCGGACTTGATCAGCTCGACGGTGGCCTCGAGAATGGCGCGGATCTGCATCTCGGTGATCTCCG
>JAKQKF010000523.1 GCA_029560815.1 bacterium | reverse complement strand
GCAGCGGTGAACGCATCGACATGATGGGGCTGCCCAACAAATAATCAGAGGTCGAGGTTATCCATGTCCAAACTTTCCATCCTGCGTGAATTCTGGCTCTTCATGCGCGAACGCAAAAAATGGTGGCTGGGTCCCATCATCCTTTTTCTGGTCCTGCTCGGGCTGCTGATCGTCTTCGCCGAGGGATCCGCCCTGGCGCCTTTTATCTATACTCTTTTCTGACAGGCGTTCCGTGACCAGGCATGACCGGAAAAAACGCCACAGCGCTGCCATGCCCGCCGCACCGGCTGCGGCCCCATCCCGCCTGCGCGCAGGACTCTTCTGGGCCCTGCTGCTCCTGACACCTGTTCTCTTTTTCCTCCTGCTCGAGGGGGGGCTGCGGCTCTTCCGCTATGGCGGGAACGACGCTCTGGTGCTGTTACGTGAGGACTACGGCGAGCGTTACTACCAGATCAATCGCCGGGTGGCGCAGCGCTATTTCAGCAGCGACGAGGTCAATGTTCCGGACGCGCGCGGGGAGGCCTTTGCTTTCCACAAAACTCCCAACACCTATCGCATTTTTTGCCTGGGCGGTTCCACCACCGCCGGCTGGCCCTATCAGCAAAACGCCGGCTTTCCCAGTCAGCTGCAGGCCCGGCTCAGCCTGCTCTTCCCGGAGCGCAACTTTGAAGTGATCAACGTCGGCATCTCGGCCATCAACAGCTATTCGGTCCTAGATTTCACCGGCGAGCTGCTCCGCTATCAGCCCGACCTTTTTCTTATCTATATGGGGCACAACGAGTTCTACGGCGCCCTCGGCGCCGGCAGCACCCGGAGTATCGCCCTCGGCCGTCCCTTCATCAAGGCCTATATGCGGCTCGAGCGGCTGCGGCTGGTGCAGCTCTTGCGAAACGGAGCCGCACAGCTGCGCCGCAAGCCGCCGGCGGCCGGTGGGCACGAGACCCTGATGGAAAATATGGCCGGAGACCGGATGATCCTGCCTGAAAGCCCCCGCTACCGCCGCGCCCGGGCCGATTTCGCCGCCAACCTTGACGAGATCCTCACCAGGATCGCTAAAAAGGGCGTCCCGGTG
>JAKQKF010000520.1 GCA_029560815.1 bacterium | reverse complement strand
CTTTTACCTTTACAAGGCCGGCGATCTGCCGCTCATCGCCCGCGCCCTCGACGAGGGCTGCGGCCACGACGCTCCGGGTAATCTGGCGGCCTGGCTCTGCCGGCGCACCCCCATGCACGCCTGGGTGCTGCCCGGCCGGCGCCACGACATCGGCGATCTCGCCTCCTACGAGGCGGTGAACCGCCTCTTTACACCATCTATCTGATCAACCAAGGAGATAGTCATGCGAAAAACCATGCTTTTTCTGCTGCTGCTCACCGCAGCCGGCCTGCAGGCCCAGGGCTACCTTGACCTCCAGAACCAGGTGGTCAAGCATACCCTCGACAACGGACTGCGCCTGCTCATCCTCGAACGCCACGAGGCCCCGGTGGTTTCGTTCGTCACCTACGCCGACGTCGGCGCCGTCAACGAGTCCGAGGGCATCACCGGCATCTCGCACATCTTTGAGCACATGGCCTTCAAGGGCACGCGCACGGTCGGCACCACTGACCTCGAGGCCGAACTCAAGGCGATGGCCAAAGAGGACGAGACCTTTCTGGCCTGGCGCGATGAATACGCCAAAGGGGCTCTGGCCGATGCGGACAAACTGAAAAAGCTGGATGAGGAACACAAGGCGGCCGTGACCGCGGCCAAAACCTATGTCGTCACCAACGAGCTGGGGCAGGCGATCGAGATGGCCGGGGGCACGGGCATGAACGCCGGCACCTCCTACGACCAGACCGTCTATTTCTACAACCTCCCCTCCAACAAGGTGGAGCTGTGGATGTCGCTCGAATCCGACCGTTTTCTCAATCCGGTGCTGCGCGAGTTCTACACCGAAAAGCAGGTCATCATGGAGGAGAGGCGTCTCGGAGTTGAGAGCCAGCCGGTCGGCAAGCTGGTCGAGGAGTTTCTGGCGGCCGCCTACAAATCCCATCCCTATGCCGAGCCGGTGATCGGCCACATGTCCGATATCAGGACCATCAGCCGTCAGGATGCGATCGACTACTTCAAGACCCACTATACTCCTGAGAATCTGGTGCTTGCGGTCGTCGGCGATGTCAAGGCGCCTGAGGTGATCCGGCTGGCCGAGACCTACTGGGGGCGTCTGCCCAAAGGCCCGGAGCGCCGTCCGCTCTTCACCGAAGAGCCGCCCCAACTCGGGCAGAAGCGCATCGAGGTCGAGGATGCGATGCAGCCCATCCTCCTGCTCGGCTATCACCGTCCCAGCGTCTACAGCAAGGACTCGGCTGTGCTCGATGCCATCAGCGACGTCCTCGGCAGCGGCCGCACCTGCCGCTTGTACAAGAGCCTGGTGAAGGAGAAAAAAATCGCCGTGCAGGTGGCCGCCATTGCCAATATCACCGAAAAGTATCCCAGCCTCTACATTTTCCTGTTGGTGCCGGCGCAGGGCCACACCACGGCTGAATGCGAAGCGGCCGTGCTTGAGGAGATTGACCGGATCAAGAAAGAACCGCTGACGGCCGAAGAGCTGACTGCGGTCAAAACCCGCGCCAAGGCCGCCTTCCTGGGGGGACTCGCCTCCAACAGCGGCCTGGCCCAGCAGCTCGCCGACGCCGAGGTGCGCTACGCTGACTATCGTCAGATGTTCACCCGTGTCGCCAAAATCGA
>JAKQKF010000514.1 GCA_029560815.1 bacterium | reverse complement strand
TTAAAGTTGACCCCCTTTGCCCCCTTGACAATGCCGATGCCGAAAATCGCCCCGACGATCGCCTGCGAGCTCGAGACCGGCACCAGGGGAATCGAGGGCAGGCCCAGGGAGATAAGCAGGCTTTTCAGGCCTGTGGAAGCGAAGAGAAAGAGCACGATCGTATGAGCGAGGACGACGATCAGGGCCAGGATCGGCGTAAGGGTAAAGATGTCGTTGCTCACAGAGAGCATCATCCGGCGGGAGTAGGTGAAAATTCCGACGGCGATGGCCAGGGCCCCGAGCAGGAAGAGCTGCTGGGTGCCATGGAGGGTGAAGAGATCGAAAAGATGGATATCGTGAAAGGGGGAGGCGGGCACGAAAACGCCCATGACGTTGGCGATGTTGTTGGCCCCCAGCGTATACGATCCGAGTGCGCCGACGACGATCAGCCCCGCGCGGGTATAGGCGTCGAGGCGGAGCATATGGATGCGCGCCCGGCCGAGAACGAATTTGAAAAGCAGATAAATCAGGATGGCAAAGATCGCCGCGAGCAGCGGGGAGATGAACCAGGTCGCGACGATTTTGGAGAGCACCCCCAGATCCGTCGGGGAACCGGTGAAGAGATTCCAGCCCACGATCGCCCCGACGATCGCCTGCGAGGTCGCAACCGGAATTCTGGCGCGCGTCATCCAGGCGATGGTCAGCCCTGCGGCGAGTGCGACGGTGAAGGAACCCGCGATGGCGTTGACCGCACCCAGGTGACCCAGGGTCTCGGTGACGCCGGCGCCCTCCACGACGGCCCCGAGGATCACAAAGAGGCTGGCGATGGCAGCGGCCACCTTGAAACGCACCATGCGTGAGCCGACCGCCGTGCCGAAGACATTGGCTGCATCCTTGGCGCCGAGAGACCATCCCAGAAAAAGACCGCTTGTCAGGAAAAACCAGATCATACCGGATTTGCTAAATATAGCGTTTGATGGTGGCGATCGATAACCGGTCGCAGACGTCCTCGGCCTCTTCGGCGATCAACTCGATATGATAGGCGAAGTAGCGGAGGTGGATTTTATGGCTCAGGCGCAGATCCCCGCCGAAAACAGCGCGCTTGAATTTTTCCGCGCTCTTGTTGGCCTCCTTGCGGTAAAAAAGGACCTTGTTGACATGGTCGCGGACTGCGGCGAGATCGCGAAAGTAGGCGCGGATGGCCTTGACCATCCCCTCCTCGGCGCTGACGGCATACTCCGAGACGTCGATGAAAACGGGATGGAGATCCTCGGGAATGACCGGGCATTCGACCGAAAACTGCATCAGGGTCTCGGTAGTCTGATTGAGCACCTTGTCCGAACTCTCGAGCAGGCCGAGCACATCGCCGCGGGATTCGGGAATGAGGGTGCGCAGATAGAGCTTGCTTTCGATCTGCCGGCGCAGTTCGTCGCCCTTCTCCTCGGTCTCGCACAGTTCCCTGAGATGGCTCTCGAATTCCTCACGCCGGCCCTGCAGATAGAATCGTACGGCCTGCTTGAAGATGAGCCCCCCCTTGATGACCAGATCGAGAAATTCATCGATCTGGATCTCGGTCTGCTTGTTCTTTTTAAACAGGAGTGACATAACTCCGCCTCATAAGCTGATTAAAAGAGGCCGAAAACGCCGTTCGGGGTGATGCCGAGCGTTCTGAACCAGGTCTCGCCGGCGATGATGTTGAGCAGCCATGCGATCACCATCATGGTAAAACCGAACCGGAAGGCATCGCCCATGGAATAGCGGTCGGTCTCGTAAAGTAAAGCCGCCGGCTTGCTGTTGAAGGGCAGCACATAGACGTGCTCAATCATAAAGGCCACCGGCAGGGCCAGGCTGATGACGCTGAACCCGAAACGGCCGGCGACACCGATGGCGATCGGCACGAAGATCATGCAGCGCATGGTCTTGGACTGGAAGAGCAGGGCGCTGAAGATCATCACCCCGGTCAGCAGCATAAAGATCGCCCAGAAAGGGGTCCCGTCGCCGATGCCGGCATGGTCGAAAAAGGCGTTAACGGCAAGCACCGGCAGATCCGTCGCGCTCAATCCGGCCCCCAGGGCATAGGCCCCGGCCGAAAAAAGCATCAGATGCCAGGGGATGTCGACGTCGTTCCAGTTGACGATCCCGATACGCGGCAGCAGAGCGACGATCGCCCCGACAAAGGCGACCGCTGTCGGGCTGATACCGTGCACGCGGTCGGTCGCCCAGAAACCGAGTATGGCGATGAAGAGAATGATCGCCTTGATCTCCTGAATATCCGTCTTGCCGAGGCTTTGATACTCCTGACGCAGCCTCTCCATGCCGCCCTCGATCTGAGGCAGCCTTTCCTCCGGCTTGAGCGGGAAAAAGAGTTTGTAGGCGAGGAGATAGCCGATCAGCATGAGCAGGATCGCGACCGGCAGCATGGCCGTCATCCAGTCGGAAAAGAAAACCTGTGTGCCGATGGCCCCGGCGATCAACGAGACGGCGAGGAGATTGGCTCCTGAACCGGTCATGAAAGCGCTGGCGCCGACATTGATCTCAAAGAGATTCTGGATCACAATGCTGCGGCCGAAATTGTTTTTCTCGTCGCCGCCGCGCGCGCCATAGATGGCCGCGATCACCATAAAGATGGGCAGCAGAATGGCCGCCTTGGCTGTGGTCGCCGAGATGAAAGCGGAGAGCAGCAGGTTGATAAAGATGAAACTGAGAAAGATCCGGTTGGCATTCTTGCCAAAGCGGAGGATGAACCAGAGGGCGAAGCGCTTGGCCACACCCGTCGCCACCAGCATGCTCGCCAGGACGAAAGACATGATGTTGAGCCACATCACCTCATGGCCCAGCTGGGCATAGGCGGTCTTTTCGGGCAGCACGCTGGTGAGCACCAGCGCGATAATGACGATGAGCGAGGTCAGATAGTTGGGAATGGCCTCGGTCATCCAGAGGATGAGGCTGGCGGCAAAGATCGCCAGCATCATCTCGTTACTGCGGGTAAAGGCCGCCGCACCGAGTTTGGCAAAGGCCGCCTTGGCCTGAGCCGAGGTCAGCATGGAGGCCTCGATCTCCTGCAGGAAAGGGAGCTTGACCAGCCAGCCCAAGAGGATGAACGCGGCCAACGCGAGAAAGGGACCCGCCGCAGCAAGCCCTTTTTCAAACCGGCCCTTCGCCCGTTTCGGCAGCTGCTCGATACGGTAATTATGCATATCGAGGGGATCGAATGGCGTCATGGCAAACGGACTCCGTAAGTATCCCCCCGCCGGGCGGCGGAGGAGATGAACCAGATCCTGGCTGAAATCACCACCGGGTATAGGGGTTCTTCATCAGCATCGAATTATAGTAGCGGACGTCGCCGGTGACCTCTTCGCCGAGCCATGACGGCTTTTCAAAGAAATCCTCCTCCCCGGCCAGTTCCACCTCGGCGACGACCAGTCCCTGATTCTCGCCATAAAACTCATCGACCTCAAAGGTGTGCACCCCGGCGCTGACCTGGTAGCGGCATTTGTCGATCACACCGGGCTCGCAGATCTTGAGCAGCTCTTCGGCCTCGCTGACGGGGATCTCTTTTTCCCATTCATAGCGGCTGGCACCCGAGGCATTGCCGATGCCTTTAATGGTGATGTAGCCCTTGTCGCCCTTGACGCGGACGCGCACGGTCCGTTCGGGCACGGAGGAGAGATAGCCCTGGATGATGCGGGTCTTTTTGTTGGCGAAGGGGGCGAATTCGCCCTTGACAAGGAATTTACGTTCGACTTCGTTGGCCATGGGTACTCCATTATTGGAAAGGTTAAGGGCGGCCGGACCATAAGCGGCGCGGCCGCAGGGCAGGCCGGTCAGACCTGGGAAATGGCTCTATACATGGATGTGGCGGAGAGCGGCTCCATGCCGATCACCCGCTTGATCGCCAGCAGATAGTTGACGTTTTCATACTCCTCAAGGGCGATCATCTTTCTGGCCGCGAGGATGGCCTCCACATCGGTCGATTCGAGATTCGCGGTCATCAGGCGCGCGCCGTTGACATAGACCTCCGCCAGCTCGGCGATGCAGCCGTTGATGGTGAATCCCATGCGGCGCTTGAAGACATTGACCGCGGCCAGCTGCGGGTGCGGCTTGATGATCTCCTCGATGTACTGCACCAGGGTGTAGCTCTCGCGTTTGAACCCGGGCATGGGAACGCCGAAGGCGGGAAAAACCTCGTTTCTGATCACCTCCACGGCCATCGGGAATTGACCCTTCATGCGCGGATTCCACTGCTCCAGTCCCTTCTGCACCTGCACCAGGACCTTGATGTCCATCAGATCATTGCGGATCTTGGTATTGTTCTCGCTGTTGCCGGCCGACATGATATAGATCTCCAGGCTTTCGCGGATCTGGTCGACGGGGCTGAGCGCGCGCATCTTCTCCTCGACGATGCCGAAGTTTTGGGCGAAGGCGCGGAATTCAAAGCGGGGTTTGATCTCAGGCATAGGCTCTCCTTCTCTTGGTGAACGGTACAGGTTTCTGACTGCAAAGGTCATGCCAGATATAGTATCCTTGTAACTCATTATATCTATATATCTTGGAGAAGAGCTGCGCCGGGCCTTGCCAGCGGAAGTGACGATGGATCGGCGTTTCAACGATATTTCGGCAGTCCAACTGCCGGTTTTTCGACATTCTGCTTGCTTCTTATGCGTTCAGGCCGTATTTTATCTGACCGTAACCCAATGACTGGAATCATCATGCTGCGCCGTTCAGGACTCATTCTCCTCTTACTCTTTTTCTTCATGGCCCTCACCCTCCTGGTCTATCGCAATTTCATGGACATCTCCACCGGGTATGAGGAGACCGCCCCCCTTCCCGCGCCGCCCTCTGCAACAGGAGCCCGGGATACCGTCCATGTCGGGGTCATCTCCCGCTTTTCTCCCAATCTGATCTACGACGGCTACCAGCCGATCATGGACTATCTCACCCGGGAGACCGGCATCCTCTTCGCCCTCAAGCTAAGCAGCAGCTACGAGGAGACCATCGCCCAGCTGGATCAGGGCGAGATCCAGTCCGCCTTTCTCGGCACCTACCTCTATCTCGAGGCGCGCCGGAACCATCCGATCCGCTGCATCCTCAAGCCCCTCAACAGCCATCTGCAGCCCTATTTCCATTCGATGGTGATCACACGGGATGATTCTCCCATCCGATCAATCGCCGATCTCGCCGGCAAGCGTCTTGCGCTCCCCTCCCCGCTCTCCTTTTCCGGCAACTGGCTGCTCGGTTATGAGCTGCAGCGCCACGGCCTCACGGCCAGCGATCTCGACTCAATTCACTATTTCGGTTTTCATCATACCGTGGTCTACCAGGTTCTGCTCGGCCGCTTCGACGCCGGGGTGGTGAAGGACCGGGTCGCCGCCGAGTTCACCAGCAAGGGGATTCGCGTCATCGCCGTCTCCCGCGAGATTCCTGGTTCGCCGATCATCATCCGCAGGGATATAGCTCCCCGCATCAGCGAGGCGATGATCAACGCCCTGCTCAGGATCGATGCGAGCCGCCCCGAACACAGGGATCTGATCAAGGATTGGGATCCCGAATTCGCCTGGGGCTTTGCGCGGGCGCAGGAGAGCGACTACGACCAGGTGGACGCCATCTTCGCCGCGCTCAAGGAAAGGCCTCGATGATGATCAGGAGCCTCAAAGCGCGCCTCGTCCTTTTTCTGGGCATCCTCATGATCGTGCTGACGATGATCATCTCGATCGTTCTGCTCTATCAGTGGCGCGGCCTCATCCTTGAAAACCAGCGCCAGAACGCCCTCTCCGTGGCCCGCACCTTTGCGGCCTCCATTCTGGACGGCCTGATCTATCAGGAGAGCGGCCTCCTTCCCAACGAGGGCTATCTCGAGAATCAGATCCACAATTTCCTGGGCAAGAACAGTCAGGTGAAATGGCTGGTGATGTACGATGCGGAGGGCAATGTAGCCGTGCGCAGCAGCTTCAGGAGCGCCGAGCTCGATGGTCAAGAAGCCGCATCAGCGCTCCCGTCCGCAAACGGCAGGACTGGGACGAGCATCTATCACTCCCGCCCTTTCGGCTGGATCCTCGAGGCCGGCATCCCCCTGCAGATCCAGAGCAAGTCCTGGGGCGAGCTCCACATGGGTTTCGACCTCGAGCCGACCCGCGCCAGGCTGCAGCGTCTCTTTTTCCTCATCTTCGGCCTGGCCGTCCTCTTTGTGGTCAGCATCGTCGCCGTCATCTGGTTTTTCATCAACCGGCTCACCCAGTCGCTCGGCCAGCTCGTCACCGAGATGAAGCGGTTCGACCTCGAGAATATTGTGCCGACACAGATGAAGGCGGGCGAGGACGAGATCGGCGTGCTGGTGAGCAATTTCGAAAAGATGAAAGAGCGGCTCCATAATTCGCGCCGGCAGCTGCTCGAGGCGCAGCGCCAGATTCATCAAGCTGAAAAGCTCGCCTCCATCGGCCGCCTCGCCTCGGGCGTGGCCCACGAAATCAACAACCCGCTGCACGGCATGAAGAGCTGCCTCTACGCCATCGAACAGGAACCGCACAATCTGCCGGAGGTCAAGCGCTATCTCGCCCTGGCAGACGAGGCCCTCGACCACATCGCCCTGATCGTGCAAAAGCTCCTCGGTTTCTCACGGCAGCACGCCAAGCAGACGGTGGCGATGGAGCTCAACAGCGAGATCGAAAAGGTGCTCTCCCTCCTCGCCTTCCGCCTCAGCAAGAATCAGATCATCATCGAGAAAAAGTTCGAGCCCGGTCTGCCCGCTCTCCACGCCGACCGCCATCTCATGCAGGAGGTGATCATGAATCTGCTCCTCAACAGCATGGACAGCATAGAGGAGGAGGAAGGCGGCACCATCCGCGTCGCCACCTCCAGCGACGGAGAGGGGCGGATCCATCTCGAGATCGCCGATAGCGGCTGCGGCATCGACAGCAAGGACCTCGACAAAATTTTCGATCCCTTCTTCACCACCAAGGAGGAGGGCAGGGGGACCGGGCTGGGTCTCTCGGTTTCCCTCGGCATCATCGAGAGCCACGGCGGCACCATCACCTGCCAAAGCAGGCCCTATCGCGGGACCACCTTTCATATCACCCTGCCTTCAGGGGGCGCCAAATGAAAATACTCCTCGTCGAAGACGAAAAGATATCGCGCATCACCCTCACCGAAACCCTGACCAAGCAGGGTTATCAGGTGACCGCCTGCGAAACCGGCCGCGCCGGCATCGACGCCCTGGAAAAGAGCCCCTTTGAGGTCGTGATCACCGATCTGCGTCTGCCGGACCTGAACGGCCTCGAGCTGGTCAAACTGGCCAGGACGCGCGACAGCGGCTGTACGGTCATTGTCATCACCGGCTTTGCGACCGTCGAGACCGCCGTGGCTGCGCTCAAGCTCGGCGCCTACGATTATCTGACCAAGCCCTTCTCTCCCGACAAACTGCTCAGCATGCTGGCCAACATCCAGCAACTCCATTCAGTGATCAGCGAGAACATCCAGCTCAAGAAACGGATCACCCGCTACGAGGGCCGCGAAATCATCGGCAGCGCTCCGGTGATGCAAAAGCTGGTCAAGACCCTGCGCTCGGTGGCGGCCACCGACCACACCGTGCTGATCGAGGGCGAGAGCGGCACCGGCAAGGAACTGGTCGCCCATTTTCTCCACCAGAACAGCGAGCGCGGCAAGGGCCCCTTCGTGGCGGTCAACTGTGCTGTGCTGCCCGAGAGCCTGCTCGAGAGTGAACTCTTCGGCCATGAAAAAGGCGCCTTCACGGGTGCGCACAAGCGCCATCTCGGCTATATCGAACGCGCCCATGACGGCACCCTCTTTATCGATGACATCGACGATCTGCCCATGCGCCTCCAGGTCAAGCTGCTGCGCGTCCTGCAGGAGCACGAAATTCAACCCATCGGCGGACAGGAGAGCGTACCGGTCAATTTCAGGGTCGTCTGTGCCACCAAGGCCAATCTCCTCCAGATGGTGCGGGAGAACAGCTTCCGGGAGGACCTCTATTACCGGATCAACATCATCGCCCTGACGCTGCCCCCACTGCGCGAGCGGCGGGAGGACATTCCCCTGCTCATCGACCATTTCATCGCCAAACACCATCGCGGCGACCGGCCGGTCGAGGTCACTCCGGAGATGCTGCAGAAAATGATGGCCTACGACTGGCCCGGCAACGTCCGCGAACTGGAGAACACCATCCAGCGCCTTCTCGCCCTGCCGCAGGAGATGGACTATATGCCGGCCGTAAACGCGGGCGGCGGCCGCCGGGAAAAGGCCGCAACGCAGAAAACGGACGATCCGGCCGCCTGGGAGTCGTTCGACAGCTACATGCTCAGCCGGGAGAGGGAAATCATCGCCCGGGCCTTGCGCGAATGCGGCCACAATATCAGCGCGGCCGCGCGCCGGTTAAAGCTTCCGCGCAGCACCCTGCAGAGCAAACTTGAAAAAATGGCAGATCTGAACAGCAAGGAGGGAAGGTATGACGGATTTCAGCAAAATCATGACCCTGAAGAATGAGATCGAAGCCCAGGTGCTCACCGAAGCGCTCAGGGAACGGAACATCCCGCACGTGGTGCGCTCCTTTCATGACTCGGCCTATGATGGCATCTTTCAGATGCAGAAGGGCTGGGGGGTATTGATGGCGCCCGAATCATTCCGGGCGGAGATCGAGACCATCCTGAAGGAACTCAACACCGCATAAGCGGAGAGAGCGGCAGGAGGCCGGGCGGAGGGGGTTTCCGTCACGGTAAAAAACGGGCGGCCGGCGGGGGCGACGGCCCGCTATTTCTTGATCCTCGAGATGAACTCCTCCACCTCGGGGATCCCGCCCTGGAAAATCAGATAGCCGTTCGAGGGCTCGCGTTCGGTGATCTCTCCGTTGACCGGTGCGTACATGATTCTGCGCACCTCTTCAAGATCATCACTCTGCCCCAGCGCCCACCCCAGCTTGACGTAGGCCACTTCCGGCAGCATGTTGGCCATCGGCGTCACTCCCAGTTCCATCATGTCCCGCCCGGTGTCGTAAACATACATCTGCACATAGCCCCAGAGCGTCTGCACGGTCATATAGACGGCGATCTTGTTCTCCTGCGCCCGCTTGAGGGCGGGATAGAGGGGTTTGTTGACATGGCCGAGCCCGGTGCCGGCGATGATGATGCCGCGGTAGCCGTTGTCGATGAGGGCGTCGATGATATCGGGCTTCATGTTGGGATAGTAGTAGACGATGCTCACCTTCTCCTCGAAGGCGGTGTTGATGGTCACCTCGCGGTCATTGCGCCTGCGCTTATAGTCCTGGCGCAGCGGGGTGATGCGGTCGCGGCTGACCATGGCGAGCGGGAGATCGCCGATAGTGCGGAAGGTGGAGCGGTAGCTGGAGTGCATTTTGCGCACACGGGTGCCGCGGTGGAGGAGGCCGTAGACATCGGAGGTCGGGCCGAACATGCAGACCATCACTTCGGCGATATCGGATTCGGCGGCGGTCTTGACGCTGTGCATGAGGTTGAGGGCGGCGTCCGATGAGGGGCGGTCGGAGGAGCGCTGCGAGCCCACCATGACGATGGGCACGGGCGAGTTCTGCACCATGAAGGAGAGGATGGCCGCGGTATGGTGCATGGTGTCGGTGCCGTGGCCGATGACGATGCCCTGCACCCCCTTTTCGATCTCGCGGCCGATCGCCTGCGCCGTGCCGATCCACTGTTCGGGTCCCATGTTTTCGGAAAAGACGCCGTAGAGTTTTTCGGTCTCAAGGTTGCAGATGTCGGCCAGTTCGGGCACGGAGCCATAGAGCTCGCCCGGCGAGAAGGCGGGGATCACCGCGCCGGTACGGTAGTCGAGGCGGCTGGCGATGGTGCCGCCGGTGCCGAGCAGCTTGACGCGCGGCTTTTTGGGATCGTACGGGAACGCCTTTTCGGGGATCTTGTAGTGGGCCTCCCTGCGCCCCATGACCTCGATGGCGGTGATGCCGGCGGCGGCGATGCCGATATTGTAGCCCGAGCGCAGCTTGAGGACGATGTGGCGGGCATCGGCGGTCTCGGAGCGCGGCAGGACGATGCCGGCATAGCTCCCCTGGCCGGTGACGACGCGGACATCGCTCCAGACCGGGGCCTTGAAATTTTGCAGCGCGGCCAGCGCCTCTCCTCGATACCCCTTGTAATCGGTTGACATGGACTTTCCGTTCGCTAGAATTTGGCTTCGTTCTCGCCGCCGCTGCAGGGCGGACAGGCGGGCCGGGGTGCATGCGCGGGCATAAGCCCCGCCTCCTGGATGATGCGCGGGGTGATGCTCTCCCACATCACCGGCATGAGATGGATGCCGGCCACGCCCTCCATCTGCCGCAGGGCGCCGATCATCTCGACGGCGATGGCCACCCCCTCCTCCTGCGGCTCAGCGGCTGCGCGCATGCGCTCAAGATAGCGGGGATGGATGCGCATGCCCGGCACCTCCCTGGCCATGTACTCCAGGGCTTTGGCCGACCGGACCGGCAGCACGCCGGCGAGGAGAGCGCTCTTTTCGTGCAGGCCGCGCCGGCGCGCCATCTCGAGCCAGCGGCCGAACTGATCGAGGTCGAAGACCGGCTGGGTCTGAATAAAGGCGGCACCGCTGCGCACCTTCTTTTCAAGCCGGATGAGGCGCATTTCGAGGGGTTCGGCGCAGGGATTGGCCGCCGCACCGATGAGAAAATTCGGCGCCTTTTTGAGGGGTTGGCCCGAGAGCAGGCTGCCCTCGTTCATCTGCCGCACTGCCGCGATAAGCTGAATCGAATCGAGGTCAAAGACCCCCCGCGCTTCGGGATGGTCGCCGAAACGCTGATGGTCGCCGGTGAGGCAGAGAATGTTCTCGATGCCCATGGCCGCGGCGCCGAGCAGATCGCTCTGGATGGCGATGCGGTTACGGTCGCGGCAGGTCATCTGCACGATCGGTTCCACCCCCTCCTCCAGCAGGATCCGGCCCGCGGCAATGCTCGAGAGACGGACGATGGCGGTCTGGTTGTCGGTGATGTTGACGGCGTCGACCACCCCCTTGAAGCAGCCCGCTTTTTTGCGGATCACCGCATCGTCACAGCTCTGCGGCGGCCCCAGCTCGGCGCAGACGACGAATTCCCCGCTCGCGATTTTTTCCCGCAAGCTCATGGCTTTACCTCCTCCTTCGGCACCCGCCATTTCGGCGGCTCGATGCGCTTGGCAAAGACGTTGAGCCAGGCGGAGGTTTTTTCCAGGTTCCAGTTATGGATCTTTTCGACGCGGTAGAGCATTTTCAGCCGCCCGAAGAACGAAGCGCGGCGGTAGATCATGTACCAGACGCACATCCGTTCGGGATAGACTTCGCAGTGCCCATCCTCACCGGTGCCGCCGCAGGGGCCGTTGCGCAGCCGCTTCGGGCAGCGCTGGGAGCAGACAAAGCCGGTATGGCTCAGGATGCACTCCCCGCAGCGCTGACAGCGAAAGAGGGGCACCTTGATCAGGTCCTCGCCCAAAAGCATCAGTGCCGAGAGCAGGCGCATGGGGCGGGAAAAAGCTTTTTTCTCTTTGGTCACCAGGTTCACAGCACCCCCTCCTGCCCTTTTATGCTCTCGGCCAATTCGGCGCCGTTGATCCGTCCGGCCGCTTTGGCCATCACCCGGCCCATGAGCAGCCGGTGGCGGGCGGCCGGATCGAGAGAGCGGCACTCCGCCACCCGCGCCTCGGCGATCCAGCCGAGCATCTCGTTTTTGGAAGCCATGCCCTGCCAGTTCTCCCAGAGGTTTTCTCCGCCGGCGAGCCAATGGCGCATCGCCGGGAGTATGCCCTCGCGCTGCAGCCGGCCCTCTCCGACCGCCTTGAGCAGGCCGGCCATGAATTCCATGGTCAGCGCCCCGGCCGCTCCGGATTTGCTCTTGCGCAGCCGCCGGGGATACTGGATCAGCACCACCGCCGCCAGGGTGGGATTTACGCCCCATGACCCGGTTGCGCTTTCAAAAATCCCGGCCCACGGTGAGGCGGCGAGCGGCTCCACAGTGTCGGCGGGGATGCCCATGCCGCGGTAGCGGGCTTGCCGCTCCCAGACCGGCGCGGGCAGGGTGGCGCGGATGCGCTCCCGCCGTTCGGGCGTGATCGCCTTGGGCGGCAGGTCGGTGTCCGGATACATGCGGTCCGGCCCGGGCAGGATGCGTTCAAAGCCGTTGGTGCCGTCCTCGAGGGCCTGACGGGTCTCCGAGGGGACGCCGATGGCCGCCTCGCGGGCGCGGATGAGAATCTCCCGGGCGCCGGTCTCGGCATCGGCCGGGGGGCCCCAGACCAGAACGAGGGTCTCCTCCTCGCCGGCGCTGAGCAGCTTGCGCAGGTTGAGCCATTCCGAACTGGCCATAGTCTCACCTGGGGAGTCGCTGTGAATGATATTGGGCAGGGTTGTCAAACAGGCGATGACCCGGACGCGGTCGGAGATCTCGCGGGCAAAAAAGGTGTCGGTCTGGGTCGGCCAGCGCAGCAGATCGCGAAAACCCTGCAGGACGACGCCATAGACCGTGTCACCGGCGGCGATGGCCTGGGCGATCGGCTGAAAGCGGGTCTTGCGCAGCAGTTTGTTGGCGATCTCATAGCGCCCCGTAAAGCTCTCCGCAGTGATGCCGCGGCGGTAGAGTTCGTCGCGCAGGCGGAGCAGATTCCACTGCCGCATCGCCTCGTTGTAGGTTAAAAGGGGGATCAGGGGAATGCGCGAAACCCCCTTGATCTCGATGCGGGTGCCGCCGGTGACGCTGACATTGACATCCTGGCGGGCGGCGCCGATACCGGTGCGGACCAGGCCGGTGGAGCGGACGAGCCGGCGTAAAAGCTGTGCCACCTCGGCGACCTCCTGCGGGGTGCGCATCTCCGGCCCGGTCACGGTCTCGATGAGCGGCATGCCGAGCCGGTCTGTGATGTAGACACGGCGGTGGCCGGCATCGCTCACCTCGCGGCAGGCATCCTCCTCCAGACCGAGCTGGATGATGGGGATGGAGCGGTCCTGGTAGGGCACCGCGCCGTCGACGCCGACAATGGTGGTGCGCTGAAATCCGGTCGGGATACTGCCGTCGAGATACTGCTTGCGGGCGATATGGAGCTCATCGACCATGACGCAGTTGTAGAGCATGGCGATGCCCAGGGCGATGTCGAGGGCCTCTTCATTGAGTTCAAAAGGGGGAGTATCATCCATCTCGTAGGTGCAGACGGTCTCGCGGTTGATCCGGTAGATGATCTCCTTTTTGGTCTTGAACTCCATCAGGGCGGTGCCATCGTACTCGCCGAGCTCAGAGAGGGTCGGCCGCATGTGGCGGAGGATCTCCGCGTCATAGTCATCGCTGTAGCGGCCCGCCGGGCAGCGGCAAAAGAGCTTTTTGGAGGTGAGAAGCTGCTGATGGATTTCCAGCCCGGATTTAAAGCCGATGGCGGCGAAATCTTCGGGCTGCATCTCTTCGAAAGGCTTGAAAGGGGGCATAGGGTCCGGCTCTGCGGTTTTTTCCAGGTGGCAAAAGCACTGACCGCAAAAATTATCAAATTAATATCTCATTTCCAAGATAAAAGCTTGGCCCCGCACGTCCGGCGGCTGCCTTTTCCCGCAGGGCGCCCCTCCTGCAAAAGAGGCGATCCGAGGCAATTGGGCACGATCTGCAGGCGCCGCCGTTTTTTCTTTGCGCATCCGCCGTCAATTTGTATATTAACAACCGCAGGGGCAGCAGCGGGTGCAGATCACCGTTAAAACAGGAGCCAAGCATGATCACTTTTCCGCCGCGCTTCATCTGGGGCACCGCCACCTCCAGCTATCAGATCGAGGGGGCCTGGCTCGAGGGCGGACGCGGGCTGTCGATCTGGGATGCCTTTTCACACACGCCGGGCAAAACCGCCGGCGGCGATACCGGCGACACCGCCTGCGACCACTATCACCGCTTCCGGGAGGATATCGCCCTCATGTCCCGGCTGGGGGTCAAAGCCTATCGCTTCTCCATCGCCTGGCCGCGTCTGCAGCCCGCGGGGTACGGGCCCGCCAACCCCGATGGAATCCGCTTCTATTCGGCTCTCATCGACGAACTCATCGCCCACGGCATCACCCCCTGGGTGACCCTCTACCACTGGGACCTCCCTCTCGCCCTGCAGCTTGAAATCGACGGCTGGCTCGATCCCCGCTGCGCCGGGCTCTTTCGCGACTATGCCGGGCTCTGTTTCAGCCACTTCGGCGACCGGGTGAAGCACTGGATCACCTTCAACGAGCCCTGGGTGGCGGCGGTTCTCGGCTACGGCCAGGGTTCCTTCGCCCCCGGCCGGGTCTGCCGCGACGGCCCCTACCAGGCCGCCCATCAGATGCTGCGAGCCCACGGCCTCGCCGTCGAGCTCTACCGCACCCGCTTTGCGGGGCAGAGCGGCCGCATCGGGCTGACCGCCAACTGCGACTGGCGCGAGCCCCTCACCTCCGCGACTCAGGACCGTGAAGCGGCGCAGCGCGCGCTCGAGTTCATCCTCGGCTGGTTCGGCGATCCGCTCTGGTTCGGCCGCTATCCGGAGAGCATGCGCAGCCGCCTCGGAGAGCGTCTGCCGCGGTTTTCGGACCGCGATCGCGAACTGCTCAAGGGAAGCAGCGATTTTTTCGGCCTCAACCATTACACCACCCACTATGCGGCCGGCGCGCCCGGGAAGGAACCGGCCGGAGAGGGCTGCGACCCCGACGCCGATATGGAGGCCGCCTTCTCGTTCGATCCCGCCTGGCCCCGCACCGCCATGGGCTGGGCGATCGTCCCCCGGGGCCTCAACCGCCTGCTGCACTGGATCGACAGCCGCTACAACCGGCCCGAGATCGTCATCACGGAGAACGGCTGCGCCATGGACGACCGCCTGGAGGAGGGACGCGTCGACGACCAGGGGCGGATCGATTACTTTAAAGGATATCTCGCCGCATGTCACCAGGCGATCACCGCAGGAGTGCATCTGACCGGGTATTTCGCCTGGTCCCTGCTGGACAATTTCGAGTGGGCTTCCGGCTACGGCAAGCGCTTCGGGCTGCATTATGTCGATTTCGCGACGCAGCAGCGCCTGCCTAAAAGTTCAGCGGCCTGGTTCAGCCGGCTCATTGCGGATAACGGATTTTAAAGCGCCGGGCGGATAAAGATCGAGGGAGGGAAAAGCGTGGGCAGGGGCTCCCCGGCCATGGAGTCTCGTTCTGTTGCTGAAAAAGCCCGGCCGGCATCGGGTCGGGGGCAGATGACAATCGGTCACCGGCCGCGGGCAGAGGTAAAAAAAAAGCCCGGCTGCATTACTGCAGCCGGGCTTTTGGCTCCCGCTATCCTGCGGAGGAGGGGCGGGAGCGCAGGTGATTCGGATCCGTCAGCGGCGGCCGTTGCGGTCGCCGCGGTCATTGTCCCGGCCACGATCGTTATCCCGGCCACGGTCACGGTCTTTGTCACGGTCCCAATCCCGATCGCCGTCACGGTCACGGTCTTTGTCGCGGTCCCGGTCCCAATCCCGATCGCTGTCACGGTCACGATCCCGGTCACGGTCCCAATCGCGGTCGCGGCCGGAGTGACGATGCCGCGCATCGGCTTTGTGCCAGTATCCGGGGATCCATCTCCAGCCGTGGCGGGTATGGGTCCAGCGGCCGTCGACCCAGTAGTGGCCGCGCACCGGTCTGACCCAGCGGCCTTCGATCCAGACATGGCGGCCCCTGTCCCAGCCCCAGTAGCCGTTGATCCAGATGCCGTCCCGGAAAGGGGAGTTGGGTCTGATGACGATTCGCGCCGCGGGCGGGCCGATTTTAATATAGACATGATGACCACTGCGGGCGTCAGCCCTCTCAAAGGCACCGGCGAAGAAAAGTACCGTCAGCGCCAGGGTCAGCATAACAATGAGCCGTTTCATATCATCCTCCTGTTCATTGGCAAGGGGCCTGCTCTCATCAGCAGCTCCCGCTGTGCTCTCTGACCCTGCTTTTGCAACCCTGATGCCAGAAAACCAGATAAGTGTGGCTTTTCTTGTAAAATATTATTTAATTATATCTTATAAATCATCCGTCCGCGCCGGCAGCAGCGGAGAGTGTACCCCTGGGTACAGAGGTGTACCTTGCCGTGCAGCCGGACCACCTTGCTCACCTGCCTTTATGGAGAGACGGCAATGACCCTTCCGTTGTCCAGTCGTGCCGAGGAGAGAAGCACAGCGCACCTCTACTGGGAGATGCTCAGGGAGATGACCGACCAGTGCATCGATTTCAGCCTCAATCTTCGTCAGAGCGGCCATCCCGGCGGTTCGCGTTCAAAGGTCCACATCCTGATCGCCCTGCTGCTTGGCGGCGCCATGCGCTGGGACATCCGCCGGCCTCTTCTGCCTCTGGCGGATCGTTTCATCCTCGCCGCCGGGCATGCCAATCCTGCGGTCTATGCTCTGCTGGCGGTTCTGAACGAGGCCCTGCGCCGTCAGGCGAAGAGGGACAGTGAGAAGCAGTACTGGCCTGCGGGGGCGGAGAAGAGCCAGCTGGTCTGGGAGGATCTCCTCACCCTGCGCCGCCGTGGCGGACTGCCCGGCCATGCCGAGATGGCGGGCAAGAGTCTCTTCTTCAAATACAACACCGGACCGTCGGGCCACGGCGCAGCCGCGGCGGCGGGACAGGCTCTCGCCCTCAGGATCGCCGGCCACAGCGGCGTCCGGGTATTCGTGGTCGAGGGCGAAGGGGGGCTCACGCCGGGCATCGTCCAGGAGACGATGAACTCGGCCTGGGGTCTGGGGTTGGCCAATTTGTATCTCCTGGTCGACTGGAACGATTTCGGCATCGACGGCTTTCCGGTGAGCCGGGTGGTGCACGGGAGTCCCGCCGGATGGTTCGGCGCGCGCGGCTGGCGAGTGGTCGGCACTGAGCGGGGAATGGAGTGGGGAGCGGTCGACGCCACCCTGCAGGAACTGGTCGCTGCTGAAGCCGCTTCTCTCCTGCCCAACGCGGCCTGGTTCAGGACGCGGAAAGGGAGGGGCTATGGCGTGTACGATGCGGCTTCGCACGGGACGCCCCATGCGATGAACAGCCCCCTCTTCTGGGAGGGGAGGCGCGAATTCGCGGCCAGGTACGGGATCACATTTGTCGGCGATGGCGAACCGGCACCGGCGGGCGAGGAGGCGCAGCGGGAGCAGACCCGGCAGAACCTGGCCAGGGTGTTCTCCCTCTTTGACGAGCGGCCCGATCTGGCTGAATACACGGCGGAGCGGCTGCTCGAGCTGGCCGCGCAGGTGCCCGCGGCCGGTGGCGGGCAAGCCCGGCCGGTGGCGAACGTCTCTCCAACAGTGAAAGTGGAACCCGGCCGGGATCCCGATCTGGTCGACTATAACCGCTATCCCGCCGATCTCTTTCTGCCCCCCGGCGAAAAAGCGGCCAATCGTCAGGCCCTGGCCACATTCGGAGCCTATGTCAACTCCCTCTCCAGGTCGCGCTACGGCCGCCCACTCTTTATCGCCATGTCGGCTGATCTGGCCGAGTCGACCAACATCGCCGGATTCGCCCGCGGCTGGCAGGAACTTCCCGGCTGCGGCCTCTACGACCGCGAAGCTAATGCCGGCGGCGCCCTTCTCCCGCAGGAGATCACCGAGCTGACCAATGCCGGCATCTGTACAGGCCTGGCATCGGTCAATCTGGCGGAGGAACCCGGCTCCCGTTATGAAGGTTTTTACGGCGCCTGTTCGACCTACGGGGCTTTCAGCTACCTCAAGTACGGCCCCATGCGCCTCTTCAGCCAGATGGCGCAGGATGCCCCGGTCAAGCTGGGCAAGATCCTCTGGGTCGCCGGCCATTCAGGGCCGGAGACCGCCGATGATTCCCGCACCCATTTCGGCATCTTTTCCCCGGGTGTGACGCAGCTCTTTCCGGCGGGCCGGATCATCAATCTCCACCCCTGGGAGCACAACGAGGTGCCGGTGCTGCTCTCCGCCGCCCTGAGGAGCGACGCCCCGATCATCGCCCTCCACCTGACACGGCCGGCCATCGAGATTCCGGACCGCTCGGCCCTCGGGCTGCCCGGCCACGAAGCCGCCGCCCGCGGCGCCTACCTCCTGCGCCCCTTCGATCCCGATCTGCCGCCGATGGGGACCCTCTTCGTGCAGGGCACTATGACCACCGTCAATGTGCTCAAAATTTTGCCCGAGCTGCGGGCGCGCGGCCTCAACGTCCGGCTGGTGGCGGCTGTCAGCCATGAATTGTTCATGCTTCAGGATGAGGAGTATCGCAACGGACTGGCGGGTGAGGAGGAGTGGAAGCGCTCCACGGTGATCAGCGACGGAGCGCGCATCACCATGCAGCCCTGGCTGGCGGACCGGCGCGCCGCCCGGCTGGCCATGACCCCGGACTGGGACGACCGCTGGCGCAGCGGCGGCACGATCGCGGAGATTATGGATGAAGCTCATCTCTCGCCGGAGTGGCTGCTGCGGGGGATCGAGGAATTTGTGCAGGCCGTCCGGGAGTGAACAGGAACGGCGC
>JAKQKF010000141.1 GCA_029560815.1 bacterium | reverse complement strand
GATCCGTGCCAGGCGCGCCGAGGCTGAGCGTCTCGCCCGCAGTCAGGCGGCCAGTGAAGTGAGCCTTGAACAGAAATACGGTGAACGGCTGAGGGAAGAGATCGATCTTCGCCAGCCCGATCTCGATGTCAATGCCGCCTTCGGCCGTCTTGCTGGGGTGCTGCGCCGTTATCTGGCCGCAAAATACAGCCTGCCGCTGATCAGCGCGACCACCTCCGAAGTGCGCGGGTTAATGGCCGAGGCCGGTGCCGATGAGCGTGTGATCGCCGATACTCTCGCCGTCCTGGAGAGCGCGGATATCGCCAAGTTTTCCGGCGCCGCGCAGATGCGCAGCGAACTCGAGCGCGCCTACACGATTCTGGAGGGGATGCTCGGTACAGATACAGCCCCGCGCGGAGGCGCGGAGAGCGCAAAGAGAGATGACTAGTCAATTTGAAATTTGCTGTATTCTTTTGCTCATTCGCCTCTGCGCGATGAACCAATCAATGGAGGAGTAATGAACATCGATATTCAGGCCATCCAGGCTAAAATCGAGCGCGAAAGCGCCTTTGTCGAAAAGATCACCGCCGAAGTGGGCAAGGTGATCGTCGGCCAGAACTATATGATCGAGCGCCTGCTCATCGGTCTGCTCGCGGATGGCCACATCCTGCTGGAGGGCGTGCCGGGTCTGGCCAAGACCATGACCGTCAAAGCCCTCTCCGCGGCGATCAAGACCCAATTCCAGCGCATCCAGTTCACGCCGGACCTGCTCCCCGCCGACATCGTCGGCACGATGATCTATGACCAGAAGAACGGCTCTTTCTCCACCAAAAAAGGCCCGATCTTTTCCAATCTCGTCCTCGCCGACGAAATCAACCGTTCACCGGCCAAGGTGCAGTCGGCCCTGCTCGAGGCGATGCAGGAGCGTCAGGTGACCATCGGCGACACCACCTTCCCCTTGCCCGCTCCCTTCCTCGTTCTGGCCACCCAGAACCCGATCGAGCAGGAGGGCACCTATCCTCTGCCCGAGGCCCAGGTGGACCGTTTCATGCTCAAGCTATCGGTCGGTTACCCCGACCGCAACGAGGAGCTGGAGATCATGCGCCGCATGACCCGTGTCGATCTGCCTCAGGCCAGCGCGGTGGTCTCGCCGCAGGAGATCATCAACGCCCGCCGCGCTGTGCACGAAGTCTATATCGATCCCAAGATCGAAAACTATATCGTCGACATCGTCTTTGCCACGCGCAAGCCGAAGGAGTACGGCCTGGATGAGCTGGCCGATCTCATCGCCTATGGCGCCTCCCCGCGCGCCTCGATCTATCTCAGCATGGCCTCCAAGGCCCATGCCTTCCTCAGCCGCCGCGGCTATGTGACGCCCGAGGATATCCGCTCCATCGCCATGGATGTGCTTCGCCACCGTGTCATCATCACCTACGAGGCCGAAGCCGAGGAGATCAGCGCGGAAGATGTGGTCCGCAAGATCATCAACAAAGTGGAAGTGCCCTGATCGGCGGCCGTCAGGACCGGCACAGGCAACGGGTGACAGAGACCATGATCCCAAAAGAGATACTCAAAAAAGTCAAGCGCATCGAGATCCAGACCCGCGGGTTGGTCAACGATGTCTTTTCCGGCGAATACCACTCGGTATTCAAGGGCAGGGGCATGGAGTTCTCCGAGGTGCGCGAATATCTGCCCGGGGATGACATCCGCACCATCGACTGGAACGTCACGGCGCGCATGGGCCATCCCT
>JAKQKF010000140.1 GCA_029560815.1 bacterium | reverse complement strand
TTTGATATCTCGATCCTCGAGATCGGCGACGGTGTTTTCGAGGTCAAGTCGACCAACGGCGACACCCATCTCGGCGGCGATGACTTTGATCAGCGCATCATCGACTGGATCGTCGATGAGTTCGTCAAACAGGAGGGGGTCGACCTCTCCAAGGATCCTATGGCCCTGCAGCGTCTGAAGGAAGCGGCCGAAAAGGGCAAGTGCGAACTCTCGAGCACGGCCCAGACCGAGATCAACCTGCCCTTCATCACAGCGACCGACAGCGGCCCCAAGCATCTGAGCATGACCCTGACCCGGGCCAAGTTCGAGCAGCTCTGTGATGATCTTTTTCAGCGCACCCTCGGGCCCTGCCGCACCGCCCTCAAGGATGCCGGCCTGACTACCGCCGAGATCGATGAAGTCGTGCTGGTTGGCGGCTCAACCCGCATGCCCAAAGTGCAGGAGCTGGTGCGCGAACTCTTCGGCAAGGAGCCGCATCGCGGCGTCAACCCTGACGAAGTGGTCGCTGTGGGCGCTGCCATCCAGGGCGGCGTGCTCGGCGGGGAAGTCAAGGATGTCCTCCTCCTCGACGTCACGCCCCTCTCCCTCGGCATCGAGACTCTGGGCGGCGTGCTGACCCGGATCATCGAGAAGAACACCACCATCCCTACCCGCCAGTCGCAGGTTTTTTCGACCGCTGCCGACAGCCAGACCTCGGTGGAGATCCATATTCTCCAGGGCGAGCGCGAGATGGCCGTTGACAACCGCACCCTCGGCCGTTTCCATCTGGATGGCCTTCCGCCTGCACCGCGCGGCATTCCGCAGATCGAGGTCTCTTTCGACATCGATGCCAATGGCATCCTCAACGTCGCCGCCAAGGACAAGGCGACCAACAAGGAGCAGACCATCCGCATCGAAGCCTCGACCGGTCTGAGCAAGGAAGAGGTGGACAAGATGGTCACCGACGCCAAGGCGCATGCCGCCGAGGACAAGAAGCGGCGCGAGCTGATCGATACCCGCAACCAGGCCGACCAGCTGGTCTATCAAACCCGGAAGAACATCAAGGAGAACGAGGACAAGTTCGATCCGGGCACCAAAAACCAGCTCGAAGCTGGCGTCGGGCGACTGGAAACGGCCATCAAGGGCGAGAGCATCGACGAGCTCAAGTCCGCTCTCGAGGCCCTCAACCAGATCTGGAACCAGGCCGCCTCCAAGATGTACGAAGCGGCCAACGCCCAGCAGCAGAGCGCCGGCGGCGCCGAGCAGCAGGGCCCGGCCGAGCCTCAGGGCGAAAAGCCGCCCGAGGCCGAAGATGCGGACTATGAGGTGGTTGACGACAAAAAGTAATCCGCCCGTACAGCATAATGGCAAAACCGGCGATTCTCCCCCCGGCTGCGGCCGGCGGGAGAATCGATGCATACAACAGGGGCGGATTCTTTCCGCCCTTTTTCTGCCAGGAACCTGAGCGTAAAACCAGCCTCTTTCAAAGAGGCTGGCAGACCGGACCAGCAGATGCAGGATCAGGCTATTCGCCGCAGCCGGATGAGATTTTATTCTTTCCGGGCTCTCCGCGCCTCGGCGCGAACCCGGTAATTTGAAACGAGGGGTACTTTAATGATATCCATGGACAAACTGACGATCAAGGCCCAGGAGGCCCTGGGGCGCAGCCAAAAGCTGGCCGGCGATAACGGTCACCAGCAGATCGAGCCGGTCCACCTTCTGCTTGCGCTCCTCGACGAGCCCGAGGGTCTCGGCCGCACCCTGCTCAGGAAAATAGGCGCCGACGCGGATCTGCTCGCAGGACGGGCGCAAGAGTCCCTGGCCCGGCTTCCCAAGGTCAGCGGCGCCGGGCAGCTCTTCTACAGCCGTGCCACCGGCGATCTCCTCGAGGCGGCAAGCCGGGAGGCGGGCCAGCTTCGTGACGAGTTCATCAGCATCGAACATCTGCTGCTCGCCCTTGCCGCGGATAAAAGTGAGGCGGGCGGGCTGCTGCGTGACAGCGGAATTTCACGCGAAAGCCTGCTTGAGGTGCTCAGGCAGGTGCGCGGTTCACGGCGGGTGACCGACCAGACTCCGGAGGACAAGTACCAGGCTCTCAAACGCTACGCGCGCGATCTCAACGAACTCGCCCGCCAGGGCAAACTCGATCCGGTCATCGGCCGCGATGAAGAGACGCGCCGGGTGCTGCAGGTGCTGAGCCGGCGTACCAAAAACAATCCGGTGCTGATCGGCGAGCCGGGTGTTGGCAAGACCGCCATCGCTGAAGGCATCGCGCGGCGCATCATTGAAGGTGATGTCCCTGAAAACCTCAAGACCAAGCGGCTGGTGGCCCTCGATCTCGGCGCCCTCATCGCCGGGGCCAAATACCGCGGTGAATTCGAGGAGCGCTTCAAGGCCGTTCTCAAGGAGATCAGCGAGTCCGAAGGCGAGTACATCCTCTTCATCGACGAACTTCACACCCTGGTCGGCGCAGGTGCCGCCGAGGGTGCCATGGATGCCTCCAATATGCTCAAGCCGGCCCTCGCCCGCGGCGAGCTGCGCTGCGTCGGCGCCACCACGCTCGATGAGTACCGCCAGCACATTGAAAAGGACGCCGCTCTGGAGCGGCGCTTCCAGCCCATTCTGGTCAATCCGCCCTCGACGGAAGAGACCATCTCCATTCTGCGCGGTCTCAAGGAGAAATACGAGGTCCATCATGGCGTCCGCATCCAGGACAACGCCCTGGTGGCGGCGGCCACTCTCGCTGACCGTTACATCAGCGACCGTTTTCTGCCGGACAAGGCGATCGACCTGATGGATGAAGCCGCCTCCAAACTCCGCATTGAAATCGACAGCATGCCGGCCGAGCTCGACGAGGTCGAGCGCCGCAGCAAGCAGCTGGAGATCGAACGCCAGGCTTTGAAAAAGGAGGAGGATCCCGCCTCGCACAAACGGCTTGAGGAGGTCGACAGGGAGCTGGCTGAACTCTCCACCCAGCGCACTACTTTGCGGGCGCACTGGGAGATGGAAAAGAGCCAGATTGCCGAGATCCGCACCATCAAGGGGCAGATCGAACAGGCCAAAACCGACGCTGCTGCCGCTGAACGCGACGGCCTGCTCGAAAAGGCAGCCGAGCTGAAATACGGCCGCCTGATCGATCTGCAGAAACAGCTCGAGGCGGCCAATGCGAGGCTGATCGACCTGCAGAAAGACCTCCGGATGCTCAAGGAGGAGGTCGATGAGGAGGACATCGCCGAGGTGGTCTCCAAATGGACCGGTATCCCGGTCGTGCGCATGCTCGAGAGCGAAAAGCAAAAGCTGCTGCATATGGAGGAGCGCCTGCATGAACGGGTCATCGGCCAGGATGAAGCAGTGGAAGCGGTCTCCGATGCCATCCGCCGCAGCCGCGCGGGACTGCAGGACGAGAATCGGCCCATCGGCTCCTTTATCTTTCTTGGCTCGACCGGCGTCGGCAAGACCGAACTGGCGCGGGCGCTGGCCGAGTTTCTCTTCGACGACGAGCGTGCCATGGTGCGCGTCGATATGTCCGAGTACATGGAACGTCATGCGGTCTCGCGGCTGATCGGCGCGCCCCCCGGCTATGTCGGTTATGACGAAGGAGGGCAGCTCACCGAGGCGGTGCGGCGGCGGCCTTATGCGGTGGTGCTGCTCGACGAGATCGAGAAAGCCCATCCTGAAGTCTTTAACGTCCTGCTCCAGGTGCTCGATGAAGGGCGTCTCACCGACAACCAGGGCCGGACGGTCAATTTCAAGAATACCATTGTCATCATGACCTCCAATCTCGGGGCGCAGCAGATCATGGAGCGTTCGCAGGAGATCAATGAGAAGAACCGCAAAAAAGTCCACGAGGAGATCCGCACGGAGGTTCTGGCTTTGCTCAAAACCACGCTGCGCCCGGAATTCCTTAACCGTATTGACGACATCATCGTCTTCCATGCATTGCGGCGCGAGGAGATCAAGCTGATCGCCCGCTTGCAGCTTAAGCACCTGAAGAGGCTGCTGGAGCGCCAGGATCTTTCACTTGAGGTGACGCCGGAGGTGGAGGAGTATCTGGCGGAGCACGGCTACGATCCGGCGTTCGGTGCTCGGCCTTTGAAACGGCTGATCCAGCGCGAGATGACCGACGCGCTGGCCATCCGTCTACTCGAGGGTGAGTTTCCGGCAGGAAGCACGGTGCAGGTGGTTGTAAAGGATAAAAAACTTGATTTTAAGCGCAAAAGTGTGTAAGTTGGAAAATTGTGGAACTTTACCTTTACAAGGCACGTTTACCACACATTCACGAATGAATTCCAGCGGAGGAGATGCGATGAAACACTGGTTTGGACTATTGGCCGTTTTGCTCGTTGCTGTTATGATGACCGGCTGCGGCGAGAAAATGACTGAAGATCAGCTGCGCGCCAATGCCTCGGATTTTGAGAGCCGCGAACAATGGAAAGAGGCAGCCGATATGTATGCCCGCCTGGTCAAGGCCTACCCCAGGTCAAAACGTGCCGATGAAACCCTTTACCGGCTCGGCGTGCTCTATGCGAACAACCTCAAGGATTATCAGAAATCCGTGCAAGCCTACAAACAGCTGATCAGCAAATACCCCAAGAGCAATTTTGTCATCCAATCCAGTTTCATGATCGGCTACCGCTATGCCAATGACATCAAGGACTTTGATAACGCCAAAAAGTATTATCAGGAGTTTTTGAAAAAATGGCCTGCACATGAACTGGCCTCTTCGGTGCAATGGGAACTGGACCATCTGGGCAAGGACATCAGCGAGCTCGAGCTTCAGCTTGGCAATCCCGCCCCGGATGCTGCTGAACAAAAATAATGCATGCCGATATTTCTCTCTGTGCCGCAGACCGCGGCACAGAGAAATTCGCCGATCGAATGGCCACACTACCTCTTAAGCCCTTTTATCGGTTTTTTATTGCCTGGAGGAATTGAATGCGCATATTCCGTATCGCCGCGGCCATAGCCATTTTCTTTTCTTCGCTCGGGATCAGCTCCCTGCAGGCGCAGGGGGAGGATGAGGGCATTCGGGTATCCGCTTCGGCGCAGCCCCACGAGGTCCCCCTCAACCGCACGGCGGTCGTCACTATCCGGCTCGAGTGGGCGGGGGATCTGGACCGCTATGAAATCACCCGTTTTGACAATCCCCTGGTTCAAAACCTCAACATTATCGAAACCGCCAGTGCCAACCAGGTTCAGGTCGTCGGCGGCATGCAGGTCGCCCGGCAGGAGTATCAGTACACCGTCAAGCCCGACGGCCTCGGCATGGCCTACGTCGACGGCATCATCATCCGCTACGCCGACCGCGAGACCGGCAAGGAGTACCGCCTCGCCAGCAGCCGGCTGGAGCTCAAGGTGATTGATCCTTTGCCTGAGCCGGCTTCTTACCTCTGGCTGGTCATTCTGCTCTCCATGCTGCTCTCCTCTCTGATCGCTGTCTTTCTGGTGCGGCGGATCCGTGCCAGGCGCGCCGAGGCTGAACGTCTCGCCCGCATACAGGCGGCCAGTGAGGTGAGCCTTGAACAAAAATATGGTGAACGGCTGAGGGAAGAGGTAGATCTCCGTCAGCCCGATCTCGATGTCAATGCCGCTTTCGGCCGTCTCGCGGGCGTGCTGCGCCGTTATCTGGCCGCAAAATACAGCCTGCCCCTGATCAGCGCAACCACCTCCGAAGTGCGCGGATTGATGGCCGAAGCCGGTGCCGATGAGCGGGTGATCGCCGACACCCTGGCCGTCCTGGAGAGTGCGGATATCGCCAAGTTTTCGGGCGCCGCGCAGATGCGCAGCGAACTCGAGCGCGCCTATACGATACTTGAGAGGCTGCTGGGATAATTTTTAAAATAGATTAACATTTCGGGAGGAGTAATGAACATCGATATTCAGGCCATCCAGGCAAAAATCGAGCGCGAAAGCGCTTTTGTCGAAAAGATCACCGCCGAAGTGGGCAAGGTGATCGTCGGCCAGAACTATATGATCGAGCGCCTGCTCATCGGTCTGCTCGCGGATGGCCACATCCTGCTTGAGGGCGTGCCGGGTCTGGCCAAGACCATGACCGTCAAAACCCTCTCCGCGGCGATCAAGACCCAATTCCAGCGTATCCAGTTCACGCCGGACCTGCTGCCGGCCGACATTGTCGGCACGATGATCTACGACCAGAAGAACGGCTCCTTCTCCACCAAAAAAGGACCGATTTTCTCCAATCTCGTCCTCGCTGACGAGATCAACCGTTCTCCGGCCAAGGTGCAGTCGGCCCTGCTTGAGGCGATGCAGGAGCGTCAAGTGACCATCGGCGACACCACGTTCCCTTTGCCCGCTCCCTTTCTCGTTCTCGCCACCCAGAACCCGATCGAGCAGGAGGGCACCTATCCCCTGCCCGAAGCTCAGGTGGACCGTTTCATGCTCAAGCTTTCGGTCGGTTACCCCGACCGCAACGAAGAGCTGGAGATCATGCGCCGCATGACCCGTGTCGATCTGCCTCAGGCCGGCGCGGTGGTCACACCGCAGGAGATCATCAGCGCCCGCCGCGCCGTGCACGAAGTCTATATCGATCCCAAAATCGAAAACTATATCGTCGACATCGTCTTTGCCACGCGCAAACCGAAGGAGTATGGCCTGGATGAGCTGGCCGATCTTATCGCCTATGGTGCCTCCCCGCGCGCCTCGATCTATCTCAGCATGGCCGCCAAGGCCCATGCCTTCCTCAGCCGCCGCGGCTATGTGACGCCAGAGGATATCCGCTCAATTGCCATGGATGTGCTTCGCCACCGCGTCATCATCACCTACGAGGCTGAAGCCGAGGAGATCAGCGCGGAAGATGTGGTCCGCAAGATCATCAATAAAGTGGAAGTGCCCTGACCGGCGGCCGTCAGGACCGGCACAGGCAACGGGTGACAGAGACCATGATCCCAAAAGAGATACTCAAAAAAGTCAAGCGCATCGAGATCCAGACCCGCGGGCTGGTCAACGATGTCTTTTCCGGCGAATACCACTCGGTATTCAAGGGCAGGGGCATGGAGTTCTCCGAGGTGCGCGAATATCTGCCCGGGGATGACATCCGCACCATCGACTGGAACGTCACGGCGCGCATGGGCCATCCCT
>JAKQKF010000494.1 GCA_029560815.1 bacterium | reverse complement strand
CAAGGTCAGTTCGCTCAATGTCTCGGTGGCGGCTGCGCTGCTCTTCTTCGAGGCCCGCCGCCAGCGGGGATTCTGATTCCTTGTAAAACTGTCGCACGCAGAGAGGCAGAGGCGCAGGGAAAACATTTTCTTTTATTTTCTTTGCGTCTCTGCGCCTCCGCGCGAGAATTCTTTAAAACAATTCACTAATCAGGAGACACACTTGATGAAGCTTTTTGTGCCGGGGCGGATCTGCCTCTTCGGGGAACACAGTGACTGGGCGGGCGGGTATCGGCGGATCAACGCAGCCATCGAAAAGGGCTATGCCATTATCGCCGGCACAAACCAGGGACTGTACGCCAACATCAAGCCCCATCCCTCCAAATTCATCTTTAAAGCCACCCTCGGCGACGGCACCCGGCAGGTGCCCTACGAAGTCGCCATGGAGCGCGAGGCGCTGCTGGCCGAGGCTGAAAAGGGCGGCTTTTTCAGCTATGCCGCCGGAGTCGCCTACCAGATCATGACCAAACACCGCGTGCGCGGGCTCGAAATCGACAACTTTCGCACCGACCTGCCGGTCAAAAAGGGACTCTCCTCCAGCGCCGCCGTCTGCGTCCTGGTCGCCCGCGCCTTCAACCGCATCTACGACCTCAAGCTGACCATCCGTGGCGAGATGGAGCTGGCCTACTTTGGCGAAATCACCACCCCCTCCCGCTGCGGGCGCCTCGACCAGGGCTGCGCCTACGGCAACCGCCCCATCCTCATGGTCTTCGACGGCGACCGCATGGACGTCGAGGAGATCTCGGTGCCGGACGACCTCCATTTCATCATCGTCGATCTCCACGCCAGCAAGGACACGCGCGAAATCCTCAATCAGCTCAACCACTGCTACCCCTTTGCCGAAAATGAGGAGCAGCGCCGGGTGCAGGAGTACCTCGGCCCCATCAACCAGCGCATCGTCGCCTCCGCCCAGGTGGCCCTGGCCGCGGGCGACGCGGCCGCAGTCGGCGCGCACATGGTCGAGGCCCAGGCCGAATTCGACCGCCATCTCCAGCCCGCCTGTCCCAGCCAGCTCACCGCGCCGGTGCTGCACCGGCTGCTCGAGTGGGAAAAGCTCAAACCCTACGTCTACGGCGGCAAGGGGGTCGGTTCGCAGGGGGATGGCTCGGCCCAGTTCATCTGCCGCGACGAGGAGAGCCAGGCCAAAGCGGTCGAGCTGATCGAGAAAGAGATGGGGATGTCCTGCCTCAAGCTGGTCCTGCGGGCGGGCCGGCGGGTGCGCAAGGCGGTCATTCCGGCCGCGGGCTTTGGCACCCGGCTCTTCCCGGCGACCAAGGCGGTCAAGAAGGAGCTTTTTCCGATCATCGACAGCAAGGGGCGCGCCAAGCCGGTGATCCTCGCCATCGTCGAGGAGGCCCTCGCCGCGGGGGTGGAGCAGGTCGGCATTATCGTCCAGAGCCAGGACCGCGAACTCTTCGAGGAGATCTTTTGCACCCCGCCGCCGATCGAAAATTTCAACAAGCTCTCGCGCGAGGACCAGCAGTACTGCAACTACCTGATGGATATCGGCAACCGCATCACCTTCCTGACCCAGGAGAGCCAGGAGGGGTTCGGCCACGCCGTCTACTGCGCGCACGAATGGGTCGGCGACGAGCCCTTCCTGCTGCTGCTCGGCGACCACCTTTACGCCGCGGAGGGGGAGAAATCCTGCTCGCGCCAGCTGCTCGATCTCTACGAGCGGGTCGGGGTCAGCGTGGTCGGGGCCAAGATCAACGCCGGCAGCGAAGTGGGCCATTTCGGCTGCATGACCGGGGTGTGGAAGGAGCCCCACTCCTCCCTCTCGATCACCGAGTTCGCCGAAAAGCCGACGCCCGAGTACGCCCGCCAGCACCTGCACATGGAGGGGATGGGCGAGGATGAGTTTCTCACCGTCTTCGGCCAGTATGTGCTCGATCCCAGGATCTTTGCCTATCTCGAGGAGAACATCCGCCTCAACCTGCGCGAGCGCGGCGAGTTCCAGCTCACTTCCTGCCTCGACCGGCTGCGCAAGGAGGAGGGGTTCGTCGGCTATGTGGTCAAGGGGCGCCGCTTCGACATCGGCAATCCGGCCGCCTACCGCCAGTCGGTGATCGATTTCGCCGGCGCGTGAGGTGTGCGGGCGGGTTTTCACCAGCAACTCTTGCGCCCAACTATACTACTGATGCTGTGCAGTCCCGGGCGAACACTATAATAATTATCTTGCATTGCCTGGTTTTTTAAAATATATTTTGTTATGCGTCAGTTATTAGTGGGAGGATTTATGAAATGGCGAGACTATATAGTATCGGATTCCGCTATCTGTCACGGCAAGGCCTGCATCAAAGGGACACGAATAATGGTTTCAGTCGTCCTGGATAATCTTGCAGACGGAATGACATACCAGGAAATAATTGCGTCTTATCCCTCCCTCGATGAGGAAGCAATTCGTGCAGCAATAAACTATGCTGCGGAATTGTCGAGAGAGCAGATCCTCGCACTGCCTTGAGGTTGGGTCTAATTGAAGATAAAAATTGATGAAAACCTGCCTGTCGAAGCCGCTGAGTGGCTCAATTTGTCCGGGCATGATGCAAAAACCGTCTTTGATCAGAAGTTGTCAGGCAATCCCGATACTGCGATTATTACTATCTGCAAAAAAGAGGAGCGGGCTCTTATCACCTTTGACAATGACTTTTCAGATATCAGGAAATATCCGCCTTCAGAATATTTTGGCATAATCGTGCTAAGGTTGAGGAATCAGAGTAAAAACTCAACTCTGAAAATCATCAAACGATTGACACATATTCTTTCCCGGGAACTTGTGTTCCGTCATCTCATTATAGTTGGTGATAAACAGCTGCGCATTCGGTCTTGATATCATCTGCATTACATTTCCTTCCGATACCTGGTTAGCAAGAGTGTGTCTTATTCTGAGAACACTATATATTGCCTGCCGGATTGGGGCAGTTACCCCAGAAAATCCTTGCATTCCTGATAAAATATCCCTATATTTAAGACATAAGAGTCTTTTAACTCAATTAGCGAGTCCGCCCATGATCCTCTCCAAGAGCTGCGACCACGCCATCCGCGCCACCCTATATGTCGCCCTGCATTCCGGCCGGAGTTACGTGCCGATCAGGGAGATCGCTGCGGAGCTGGGAATCTCGTTTCACTTTCTCACCAAGATCCTCCAGGTGCTGACGCAGAAGAACATCATGACCTCCTTCAAGGGGCCCAACGGCGGGATCGCCCTGGTGCGGCCGGCGGAAGAGATCACCATCAAGGAGATCGTCGTGGCCATCGGTGGCGAGGGGCTCTTCCGGGACTGCATGATCGGGCTCGACCACTGCGACGACGACCATCCCTGCCCGCTGCACGGGCAGTGGAGCATCGTCCGCACCGATCTGGAGGCGCTTTTCAGCCGGACCTCGATCGCGCAGCTCGCAGGACGGGTGCGCGCCGAGGGCCTCAGGCTGACCGACGTGCTGCCGGAGCTGCAGTCCGGGCGGCATTAAACGAAAACAACAGAAAAAGAAAAGGGGGCAAAGCAGAGGCGGTGATTAAGAGGCATGAGCATGAAAAATAGAGTTGAGCGCTTGAGAAAAGAGCTGGCGGACCCGCAGGCGATCCGGCGCATGGTCCAGTGGGGGTTCGCCCTGCTGACGATCTGGATCGGCATCAAATTCATCCTCTTTGTCCATCAGGCCGGGGGCGAGGGCGAGATCACTCTCACCCGCCCCCCCGGCGTGGAGGCCTTTCTGCCGATCAGCGCCCTGATCAGCCTTAAGTACTGGCTCTTCACCGGGATCTTCAACACCATCCACCCGGCGAGTCTGGTGCTGCTGCTGGTGATCATCGCCACCGCCCTGCTGCTCAAAAAGGGTTTTTGCGGCTGGGTTTGCCCCTTCGGGCTGCTCTCCGAGTATCTGGCCAAAA
>JAKQKF010000489.1 GCA_029560815.1 bacterium | reverse complement strand
CGGTCCAGTCGCCGCGCAAGAGTTCGTACTGATCGCGCGGCTGAAGTTTGATGCGTTCGAGCAGCTCAATGGGGGTGATGAAGCGGATCCGCGGCTGAAGGCCGCGGGCGTTCCACTCGCGGATCAGCCGGGCGACCTCGATGTAGGGGGGCGAGTTGTCCCAGCAGACCGGCGTGGCCGCGGTTGTCAGGTAGATGAAATCGTGGGCGTAGGCCATGGCCTCGAGATGCTCGAGGTAGCGCGCCAGTCCCTCCTGCATGCGCTCGATCGAGTTCTCCCAGGTATAGAGGAGTTGGTCGAACATGGTATAGTGAGCGCCGTTCATGACTAGGATCTCGCGGCCGGAGGGGCCCTGCCAGCGGAAGACCGAGGGGCGTTTGGCCACCGGTCCGCCGAGGTGGATGTTGACCGCCATGATCAGCAGCTCGATGCCGGCATCGGCGAGGAGGTCGACGGCGCTCCAGGGGATGCCGTCGACGTCGTGCTGATTGGCGGTACGGATATCGGCGCCGAGGAGCAGGCGCATTTTTTTGATCGGCTCGAGCTGCTTGACGAACTGCTCGGCGGAGCAGAGGGGGGTGGTATTGAACTCGAGGCCGGAGAGTCCGATGCGGCCCTGAGCGATGAAGCGCTTGAGGCGGGCGATGGCCACCTCATCGGCGCTCTCGAGCCATTTCTGCACCTGGGCGGTCACCTCGATGGTCCATTTGGGGGCGGAGGGCTCGTCCCAGGCGGCCGTGGCCTCGAGCAGCTCCAGGGCCTGATCGATGAATTCGCGGTGCAGTTCCCAGACGATGGGCTGGGTGTGGGTGTAGCCGACATCGAGATGGCTGTGGTGGACGACGAGGATCTCTTTGATCTGCATATCAGCTCCAGCCTTGTTTCTATGAACTCCCATAATCAGTTGATTCGCAGTTTGAACGTCGGCACGGGCAGCCCTGATTCTCCGGTCAGATTGCCCTCCGAGAAGGGCTTCCATCCGTATCTTACCGATACGGCAGCGGCGGATTCGATGATGATCCTGCTACCGCGAATTGTTGCGGAGGCGG
>JAKQKF010000134.1 GCA_029560815.1 bacterium | reverse complement strand
CGGGATGGGATCGCCCTTGGGGGAGCCGATGCCGACGGTGTAGATGATCACCCCCTGGCGTTCCGCCTCCTCGGCGTACTTCATGACATCCCCTTCATGGTCCTCCCCGTCGGTGATGATGACCAGCACCTTGTGCTTGCGTTCCTGCTGATCAAAAGATTCGAGCGCGCGGGCCATGGCCTGGCCGATGTTGGTGCCCGGCGTCGGGATGAGACCGGGATCGAGGATGTCGAGAAAAAGTTTGGCCGCGCCGTAATCGAGGGTCAGTGGGCACTGGACAAAGGCGGTGCCGGCAAAGGCGATGAGGCCGACGCGGTCGCCCTGGAGCCGGTTGAGCAGGCTTTCCACTTCATGTTTGGCTTTCTCGAGGCGGCTGGGCGGGATATCCTTGGCCATCATCGATGTCGAGACATCGATGGCGATCATGAGATCGATCCCCTCGCGCTTGACCTCCTCGATGCGGGTGCCGATCTGGGGCCGCGCCAGGGCCAGCAGGGCGAAAAGCAGGGCGAGGATGATCAGGGCGGCCTTGAGGATCTGGCGGGTCGGACTGGCATTGGCCGCCAGCTTTTTCATCAGTTCACTGCTGCCGAAGCGCTGCAGGGCCCGGGATTTGGCGCGGAAAGCCAGAAAATAGAAGAGGAGCGCCAGCGGAATGAGCCAGAGCAGATGGAGAAGATATGGATGTGCAAATCGCAGCATAGCGCATTCCCTGAATTAGGGTATTTTGCGAAAAATGGTATTGCCCAGGATCACCTCAAGGGCGAGGAGGATCAGGGCGGCGATCAGATAGCGGGAGAAGAGTTCGCGATAGCGGGTGTACTGTTTCACCTCGATCTTGGTCTTTTCCATCGCGCTGATCTCTTTGTAAATCCGCTCAAGGCTGGTCTTGTCGGTGGCGCGGAAATACTGGCCGCTGGTGATCTCCGCCACGCGGCGGAGCAGATCCTCATCTATATTGACCGGCATGCGCACATAGCGCCGTCCGAAGATGGGGTCATCGACCGGGTAGAGGGCCTCCCCCTTGCTGCCGGCGCCGATGGTGTAGACCCGGATGTTGAAACTTTTGGCGATGCGCGCCGCGGTGATGGGATCGAGCTCGCCGCGGTTGTTCTGGCCGTCGGTGAGCAGGATAACCACTTTGCTCCGGGCCTTGCTGTCGCGCAGGCGGTTGATGCTGGTGCCCAGCCCCATGCCGATGGCGGTGCCATCCTCGATCTGGCCGATATGGATCTCCTCGAGGAACTTGAGGAGAATGCCGTAATCGAGGGTGAGCGGGCACTGGGTGAAGCTCTGGCCGGCAAAGACCACCATGCCGATGCGGTCATTGCTCCGTCCCTTGATGAAATCGGCGGCGACCAGCTTGGCCGCTTCCAGGCGGTTCTTGGGTTGAAAATCCTCCGCCAGCATCGAGCTGGAGATGTCCATTGAGAGGACGATATCGATGCCTTCGGTGATCATCTCCTCCTCGCGGCTGCCGGCCTGGGGCCGGGCGAAAGCGATGATCATCAGGGCGAGGGCGGCCAGGCGCAGCAGAAAGAGGAGATGACGGTAGCGCCGCCGGCTGGAGGTGCCGACCTCCTTGATGAGGGCGATGTCCGAATAGCGCACGGTCGAGCGGCTGCGCAGGCTGCGGCGCAAGTACCAGAAGAGCATCAGCGGCAGGATGAGCAGCAGGAAGAGAAATTCAGGATTGGCAAAGCGGAACATATCAGTTGCCCTCCCCGTTTTCAGTCTTTGCTCCAGCCGTGGTCACGCCCTGCGCTCCGACTTTTGCAATGGCGGCCGAAACCGCCGGGGCGCCGGCCGGGTTCTCCTCCGCAGCGCCGGTATCTGCTTCGGCTTCACCGGGTTGGGTCGGTTCCGGCTCAGCCCACATCAGCCTGGTGCCCTGGACGAAATCGAAGGCGGTTGAGATGAGGCGTTCGGTCTCGGCGGCCTCCGGCACATATTTGGCAAACTTGGCCATGTCACAGATCGACAGCAGCTCCTTCAGGCCGGGCAGCCACTTCTCCTCGAGACCGTACTTGTCAAGGGCGCCGAGCAGCTGCCGGCTGGTCATTTCGGGGGCGTCGATGCCGTAGCGCCCCTGGATATAGCGGCGGATAATATCGGCCAGCTCGCTGTGCCAGGCCTTGTGCTTGCCGGTGGCGAGCCAGTCGCTGGCGACCAGGGCCTTGAGCTCTTCGAGGGCGATCTCGTGGGCCGGTCTGGGCGGAGCCTGGCGTTCGGGCAGGATACTTTTACCCTGGCGCCGGCGGCGTACGTACCACCAGGCGGCCACAGCGGCGGCGATGAGCGCTACTCCGCCCCCCACCTTGAGCAGGATCGACCGCCAGTCGCGCGGCGGCACCAGGGGCGGCTTGATGTCACGGATATCCCCGGCCTCGCTCGGATTGAGGCTCTGCACCAGAATCCTGATCGGCTCGCTGCTGAGGGTGTGCCGCGCGGTGTCGCCCTTGAGGGTGTAGGTGACTTGCAGGGCCGGGATTTCGAATTCGCCGGTATCGAAAGTGGAGATGAGATAGTCGGCGCCGAGGATGGACTTGCCCTCCTCCTTCTTCGGCGGCAGGAGCTGGTAATCGCGCAGCTCGAACATGCCGAGGTTGCTGCCCGGCGTAGGCATCTCCACGGTGACATCAGGGGCGTGGCTGACGCGGAGACTGTAGCGCACCACATCGCCGATGAGGATCTTGGCGCGGTCCACCTGCGAGTTGATGGTCACCTGCTCCTGGGCCTGAGCCAGTACCGTAGTCAAAAGGCAGAGAATAATCAGTAAACGTCGTCTTGGCATATCGAGTGAACTCAGTTTATTAATAACAGTTCTCACAGAGGCACAGGGACACAGAGAGCGTGCTTTCGCTGTGCCTCCGTGCCACTGTGTGGAACAATATTTTATTTCACCTGGTCATCGAAGAACTGCACGCCTTCACTCTGGATCATACCGCCGATGAGTTCCTGAAAGGCCCGCTGATATTTATCGCGGTAGAGGTCCTGGGCCACCTGCTGCTGAACCTCGCTGAGGGGCTTTTCGCGCACGACCTTGCCCTTGTCATTTTTTTCGGCATAATCCTCCCGATGGGCACGGTAATAGAGGTCGATATCGCCCTCACTGACGTTGATCCTGTCCGCGACCTTGTCCTGGAGGAGGCGGCGTACCATCAGGGCCTTCCTGGCCTGGAAGGCGCCGTCGACCACCTGCTGATCGTTTTCGAGTCCCGCCCGCCTGGCGGTATCGTAAAGCAGCTCGGTGGCGACGTATTCGCGTAAATACTGCAGTTTGGTCTCCCGATTGCGGAATTGTTCCCGCACGGTCGGGGGGAGCTGGTCGATCTCGAAATCGAGGTCGCTCAGAGTGATCTCCCGGCTGCCGATGCGCGCCACCACCGCCCCCGGGCGCGATTTCTGCACCCGCGAGGGATCGAGCTGCACGGTCTCGTCGAGGGCCTGACGGGCATCGGCGCTGCGGTCGAGCCGTTCCAGGCAGGCGACGATCTTTTTGTTGACCTCGGGAACGATCGGGCTTTCGGGATGGAAATGCTT
>JAKQKF010000467.1 GCA_029560815.1 bacterium | reverse complement strand
GGTCAGCCATAATAAAATCGGCGATGTCTTCAGCGCCCAGGGCGACCTGGCCGCAGCCCTCAAAGCCTATCAAAATTCACTCGCCATCGCCGAAAAACTGGCGGCCTCAGACCCCTCCAACAGTTCCTGGCAGCGCGACCTTTGGGTCTCATATTGGAGAATGGCCCTGATGTCGGAAGAGGCAAAAGATGGTTTAGCTTCGAGTTGGTGGCGCAAGGCCTATGATAAGCTCTACTCTATGAAAAAATCCGGATTATTTATTTCCCCGGAAGATGAAAAATATCTTGCCATTTTGCAACAAAAAGCAGGGATTACTTGAGAGCGTTGTACCGATTTATTCATCTCTTGAATAGTTGGCAACATTGACGCCTATTTAGCCGGTAGCGGGTACGACAAATCGGGGAAGATGCAGATATGAAAATTCATTTTGGCTACCCGTTTCAAAGACAAACAATCATGCTTTGATTGGCAAGATTCTGATTCTGACTTTTCCTGGATCTATGGTCATGAGAATTCCCCTCTCGAGTTCAGCAGTATAGCGTTTGAGGATGGGTACCAGACTGTCTGCCATGAATTCAGGCATAACATTTTGCGCCCTGATCTGCACAACACTTGGACCCTTTCCCCGAGTGAGCGCCAATAGAATCCCAAAATCAAGATCATGTGTTAGTATGATAAAACCATTCTTTCGTGCCCAATCAAGAATGGTTCTATCAGTGGCAATATGCTCTCCAACCGTTGACCAATGTTTTGCAGTCCAACCTTCTGCAGATAGTATTTCAGCCCAGGCAGGACTCAGATTCATATCTATTAGAATTTTCATTCAGTCACCAAGGGCACTTCCACTTCTTCAACACGCCAGGCTGCGTAGGCCAGCGCTTCAGCTATATCCTCTTTTTCCAAATATGGATACGCCGCCAGGATAGCTTTGGTGGTATATCCGGAAGCGACGAGTCCAACAACCATGCCAACAGTGACCCGGAGTCCTCTTATGCAAGGCTTTCCCCCCATCACCTCCGGATTCAGGATTATGCGTGTAAACTTTTCCATTCTGAACTCCATGCGATATTACTTGTAGTCCGGTATTTAATAATTTCATCGTGAGGCAAAGACTTACAATTTGCCTGCAGATAGAGCTGATGATTAAAGATAGCATTAAATGTTTGCACTTTCAAGAATTAATTGCTTTTAGCTCTCCCCCATTACATCATGAAACTGTTCACCGCATTATTGTTGAGAGGGTTGTTGGCTTGTGCAAATTTACCGGCCAGCCGGCCAATATTGCACTGCTTACCTTATCACTCCACCACCCACCCCTCGCACAGCACCTCCGCCTGCTCGAGGACCAGCTCGGTGGCGCGGGCCTGCTTGTCCGGCGGATAGCCGTACTTGCGCAGGATGCGTTTGATGATCACCCGCATGCCGGCGCGGACATTCTCACGTACGGTCCAGTCGATGGTGACGCTGCCGCGCACGGCCGTGACCAGCTCGCGTGCGATCAGCTTGAGGTTCTCGTCGCCCAGAACCGCCACCGCGCTGTCGTTGGTCTCGAGGGCGTCGTAAAAGGCGATCTCGTCCTCGCTCAGGCCCAGTTCTTCGCCGCGGCGGCCGGCCTCGCGCATCTCCTTGGCCAGGGCGATCAGCTCCTCGATCACCTGCGCGGTCTCGATGGCGCGGTTCTGGTATTTGCGGATGGCCTGCTCGAGCAGTTCGGAAAAGGCGCGCGCCTGGACGATGTTCTTGCGGCCGCGCGCGCTGATCTCGCCAGCCAGGAGCTTGCGCAGCATCTCCACTGCCAGGTTGCGCTGCGGCAGGCCGCGCACCTCGGCAAGAAACTCGTCGGAGAGGATCGAGATGTCCGGCTTTTTGAGCCCGGCGGCGGCAAAGATATCGATGACCTCATCGGAGGAGACCGCACGGGAGACGATCTGGCGGATGGCGAATTCGATCTCCTCCCTGCTGCGTCCGCCATCAGCCGTACTCTTGGTCAGGACCGACTTGACCGCCTGGAAAAAGGCGACATCGTCGCGGATGCCCAGCGCATCTGGGTGCGGCACCGCCAGGGCGAAGGCTTTGGAGAGCTCGGCCACCGCCCGGGTCAGCCGCTCCTTGCCCTCCTCCTGGGCGAGGATGTGCTCCTGCGCCGCCGGCAGCAGCGAGAGCCTTTCCTGCGGTCCGCCGCTCGTCCAGGCACCGCGGTCGAAACCATGGAAGAGGCCGCAGCAGACCTCATAGCGCTCGAGCATCACGGCCACCGCCTCCTCCTGATCGACGGCGGTCTTGCCGGTGCCGCCGCTCTCGGTATAGGCGGCGAGGGCCTGCCGAAGCTGGTCGGCCAGGCCGAGATAATCCACCACCAGTCCGCCGGGCTTGTCCCTGAAGACGCGGTTGACGCGCGCGATCGCCTGCATCAGGCCGTGGCCGCGCATGGGCTTGTCCACGTACATCGTGTGCAGGCAGGGCACATCGAAGCCGGTCAGCCACATGTCGCGGACGATGACGATGCGGAAGGGGTCCGCGGGATCCTTGAAACGCCGGGCCAGTTCCTCGCGGCGCGGCTTGCTGCGGATGTGCGCCTGCCAGTCGAGGGGATCTGTGGCCGAGCCGGTCATGACGATCTTGAGGACGCCGCGGCCGTCCTCCTCATCATGCCACTCGGGGTGAATGGCGGTAATCGCCCTGTAGAGATCGACACAGATACGGCGGCTCATGCAGACGATCATCGCCTTGCCCTCCATGACCGCGAGGCGCTCCTCGAAATGGCGCACCAGGTCTTCGGCGATCAGTTTGAGTCGCTTCTCCGTGCCGGCGAGTGATTCCAGCTGCGCCCATTTGCTCTTGAGGCGCTCCCGGTGCTCCACCTCCTCCCCTTCAGTGACCTCCTCGAATTCGGCGTCAAGCCTTGGGCGCTCCTCCTCCTTCAACTCCAGCCTGGCCAGGCGGCTCTCGTAATAGATGGGCACGGTCGCGCCGTCCTTCACCGCCCGCTCGATATCGTAGATGCTGATATAATCGCCAAAGACCGCACGGGTGTTTTTGTCGGAAAGCTCGACGGGCGTGCCGGTAAAGCCGATGAAGGAGGCGTTGGGGAGGGCCTCGCGCATGTGGCGCGCAAAGCCGTCGATGAAATCGTACTGGCTGCGGTGGGCCTCGTCGGCGATGACGACGATGTTGCGGCGCTCCGAGAGCAGGGGATGCCGGCTCTCCTCGCCGAAGGGGAAGAATTTTTGCACGGTGGTAAAGACCACGCCGCCGGAGCCGGTGCGCAGCAGTTCGCGGAGGTGGGCCCGGCTGGCGGCCTGCTGCGGCTGCTGGCGCAGCAGCTCGTGGCAGCTGGCGAAGGTGGAGAAAAGCTGGTCGTCGAGGTCGTTGCGGTCGGTGATGACCACCAGGGTGGGATTCTCCATGGCGGGATGGAGGATCACCCGGCCGGCGTAAAAGGCCATGGTCAGGCTCTTGCCGGATCCCTGCGTATGCCAGACCACGCCGGCGCGCTAGTCGCCGGGCAGACCCTCTGTTTGCGCGGAGGAGCGATAGATCCCCCTGGCTTCGCGGCCCCGGTCGGAGGCGACCGCGGCTGAGGCACGAACGGTCTCGGCGACCGCCACATTCACCGCATGGTACTGATGATAGCCGGCCATCTTTTTGGCCAGCACGCCGCCGCCGTTGTCCTCAAAGACGATGAAGTAACGGATCAGATCGAGGAATCGATGCCTGGCGAATACGCCGGAGAGCATCACCTGGAGCTGGGGTAATCTGGCATCGGCCAGGGCCTCGCCCTCGATGGTGCGCCAGGGCAGGAACCATTCGCGGCCGGCGGTGAGGGTGCCGATGCGCGCCTCCACCCCGTCGGAGATCATCATCGCCTCATTAAAAGTAAAGAGCGACGGGATCTGCATCTTGTAGGTTTGCAGCTGCTGGAAGGCGGTCCAGATGGTGGCGTTCTCGTCGGCGGCGTTCTTGAGCTCGATCACCGCCAGCGGCAGGCCGTTGACAAAAAGCACCAGGTCGGGCCGCCGCTCGATCTGTCCTTCGATGACCGTGAACTGGTTGACCGCCAGGAATTCGTTGTTTGCGGGATTCTCGAAATCGATGACGTGGACCGGCTCATGGCCGTAAGAGCCGTCACGGCGCCGGATCTCGACGGAGATGCCCTCCACCAGCATGCGGTGCAGGGCGTGATTGTTGTGGACCAGTGAGGGAAACTCGGGACGGAGCAGTTTGCGGTAGGCCTCGACCAGGGCGAGCGCGTTTACCTGCGGATTGAGGTTTTCCAGTGCCCGCTGCAGCCGGTCTTCGAGAACCACCTGGTGATAGTTCTCGCGCTCGGCGGCGGGCATTTCCGGGGCGATGTCGGGACCGAAGAGGGCCTCCCAGCCCAATTCTTTCAGCCAGTCGAGTGCGGCCTGTTCGATGAGGGATTCGGAGAAACAGCTGCTCATTCTGTGAGTGTCCCCTCCTGGAGGTCCTTGAGAGAGTGGCCGCTTTTATCCTTCCATTCGGTCCGGCCATTTGTTGAGCGGCCGAGAATCACGCCGCCTGCAGTGGATGGCGAGCTGAATGTATAGTCCTGTGTCACTCTGTAGGTCGTGCCGTCATCGGTCAGTACCCCATTTTGCAGCAGTGCCGCGCGCAAAATGGAGAGATATTGATGTATGGAGGCCACCTCCTCCCGGGCAGCCATCGAACCCTCGAGCACCACAAAACCCTCCGGACTATCAAACCCGCAGGCTTCGACGCCGCGACCTTTGAGCCAGAGCTTGTGGCGCCCACCGCCGCCGGGGCGAGGTTTCTCGAAAAAGTTCACTCCCAGAATCGGCAGGCAAAGAAGCAGGTCATCGAGGTAGGCTTCCGCATCCATGGCGTCGGCTTCAGAGAGAGATGGCTTTTGCGGTGCGTTGCCATTGTCCAGCTCACTGCGTTTGGCTCCGGAAGCGAGGCTAACCAGCCGGGATTCAAGATGCTGAACATGTGCCTTGTTAAGGTTTTGGTCCTTGCTGATAAAGACGCAAGCGTGGGTCCAGAAATCCTTGCTTTTGGCATGCTGATCGAGCCGCGACAGAACCTGGTCTCCCTCACCAACATACACACGGGGCAACTTGCCGGATTCAGCCGGTCCCCAGAGGATGTAAATGCCTGTCCGTTTCAATTCAGGGCGTTTGCGCGCCTCTGAATAGAGTGAACGGGGAAAGACCAGTCCCTGTCCCGTCCAGTTTGACTTTTCGATGATACGCAGTTCATCCGGTTCGCCCGATGGGATAAATATACGAACCGAAAAACCCTTGGCATTGTTCATAGACCTCTTTCCTTAAGAAATCGTTCCGCATCTTTAATCCGGATCTGTCCGCTGATTAGTTTGGGGAGCAGGGTGTCACGCAGGGAGGCGAGGGTGCGGGATTCAATTTCACGCTTCCAAAACATTTCAAACGATGATGAAAGATATGTGTTGACTTCGTTTAAAACCGACTTAGCTGGTATGGCAATTTTAGCATCAGAGAGATGATGACGCTGAATATGCCCCATAGTGGTTGCCTTTCCGGTA
>JAKQKF010000452.1 GCA_029560815.1 bacterium | reverse complement strand
GCCCGACCAGGAGTGGGGGCCGGAGGTCGAGTACGGCTACCAGGACGGCGCCCCGCGCGATCGCAACAAGCCCATCGTCGGCATCGACATCCTCCATACCGATGAGGATACCCTCTACCACACCGAGATGCACGAACTGGTCTCCTACAAAGTGCGCCTGCCCCGGGGCCGCTACCGCGTCACCCTCAAGATGGCGGAGATGACTTTCACGGAACCCCTCAGCCGGGTCTACAATATCTATGTGGAGGGCCGCAAGGTGGCTGACCGCCTCGACCTGGCGGCCGCTCCGGGCCCGAAAACCGCTCTGGAACTTGTCGCTGATGACGTCGCGGTCCAGGACGGCATCCTTGAAATCCGTTTTGAATATATTTGGGGCTATAATGATGGATGGGGCGCCCTGCTCAACGGGCTGGTGATCGAGCCGGCGGCTTCATCGGTGGGGAGCAGCACCTCGGGCCGGCCGGAGACGCTGGCCCTGTTGACCAGCTACCCCAATCCTTTCAACGCCGCGACCACGATCGCCTATGAGCTTCCCAGTACGGGTAAAATCCGTCTGGCTGTGTACGATCGTCTCGGCAGGCAGGTCGAGCAACTCGCCGCCGGCCCGGCCGCAGCGGGTCCGCACACGGTGAGATGGAGGCCCACCCTGCCGAGCGGGCTCTATTTCGTCGGCCTTGAACATGAGGGCGCAGGCGGCTCGCACCGCGCCCTGAACAAACTCGTTCTTGTACGCTGATATTCTGTGCACCAAAACAAACTGGTATGCATCTAATGGCAATAAGAAAGGAGGTGCCCGGCAGCTGAATTCCAGAGCGCCTGATCCATGCGCAGAGACCGAGCCTCCGGCTCCCGCTGCCTGCGCGGCTTTTAAACTTCAGGCCCAAACAACCATCTCAAACCACTTGGAGGAAGAAGCAATGAAGAAACTGCTATTGGTCATGGTCCTCGCCCTGCTGCCGGTGCTGGCATTCGGGCAGACGATCTTTAATTTTGACGCCGCTCCCGCGGACACCAATTACTGGAACTATAAAGCCAACCATGGCGGCCAGCATTACGAGGTCAACACCAGTGCCGCCCCCGAAAAGGGTTGGATCCACATGACCTACGTCGCCGATCCCAAAGCGGAAGGCGCCGGATCTATGCTGTTCGAGTACAGCGCTCACAACACGGAGAGCTGGGGTGGCTATTCCAAGATAGAGCATTTCAATCTGGACACCACTGCGGTCTATGATTTTTCCAAGTACGATTCCATCGGCTTCTGGTATAACATCAAAGACAAGCAGACTCTCCCCGGTCGCGCTCATATCCGCTTCGAGCTTTATGAAGTAAGCGATGCCGCCGAAGGCAATGCGACCTACAGCGCCGGCCAGTGCGAATTCTACTACAGCTTTCAGTATGTTCTCGACAATGAGCCGGGCTGGGCATGGTTCAAGCTGCCGCTGCTCGACGGCCGTGGTGAAGACCTGATGGACGAGTGGAACGGCGGCGCCTTTAACCGCACCGGTTGGGCGGGCGTCACCGGCAACGACAAGTTCGATGCCAACAAGATCAAAGGCTACGGTA
>JAKQKF010000428.1 GCA_029560815.1 bacterium | reverse complement strand
CACCGTCTCCTCCAGCACCACCCGGTCCGCTCCGTAATAGCTCAGCGGGGCGTCGAAATCCATGTTGCGGAGATAGCCGTGCACCGGCAGGTTTTTGGTCACGCTGGCCTTTTCGGGGAGGCCGCCGACCAGGGCGGCCTTGTCGATGGCGTCCTCGGCCATTTTGCGGTAGATCGTCCACTTGCCGCCGGTGATGGTGATCAGCCCGGAGGGGGAGATGGCGATCTGGTGCTTGCGGGTGACATCCTTGGTGGGCACATTCCTGTCCGTTGTGACCGCCAGCGGCCGCAGGCCGGCGAAGACGCTGAGGATGTCCGCGGGCCGGGGGTCCTTGTTGAGATAGGCCTCGCAGTTCTTGAGGATGAACTCGATCTCCTCCGCCGAGGCCCGCGGCTCCAGCAGCGGCTCTTCGGTCTCAACATCCGTCGTGCCGACGATGACCTTGCCGTGCCAGGGCACGGCGAAGAGCACGCGGCCGTCCGTGGTGCGCGGGATCATGATGGCGGCATCCCCCTGCAAAAAGGAGTGGTCCAGGACGATATGCACGCCGCGGCTGAGCAAGACCGCGCTGCCGGCGCCCTGCTCGGCCATGCCGAGGAGCTCGCCGGCGAAAATCCCGGCCGCGTTGATGATCGCCCGCCCGCGCGCGGTGAACTCTTCGCCGCTTTCCAGATCGCGCAGCCGGACGCCGTCCAAAAGGCCGCTGCCATCCCTGGTCAGGCCGGCCGCGCGCAGATAGTTGAGCACGGTGGCGCCGTTCTCCGCGGCGGTCTGGGCGAGATTGACCGCCAGCCGGGCGTCATCGAACTGGCCGTCGTAATAGATCACCCCGCCGAGCAGGCCGTTGCGGTCGAGATTGGGGATGGCGGCCATGGTCTCCTCCGGCGAGATCTTTTCCGATGGGCCGAGCCCCATCCGGCCGGCCATCACATCGTAGAACTTCATGCCGACGTTGTAGAAAGGGCCTTCCCACCACTCATAGACCGGGATGATGAACTGCTGGTTGCGGACCAGGTGCGGAGCGTTCTGCATCATCAGCCCGCGCTCGTGCAGCGCCTCGAAGACCAGCGAGAGGTCCCCCTGCGCCAGATAGCGCACGCCGCCGTGGATGAGCTTGGTGCTGCGGCTGGTGGTCCCCTTGGCGAAATCGGACTGCTCGACCAGCAGAGTCTCGTAGCCGCGGGCGGCGGCATCGACGGCGCAGCCGAGGCCGGTCGCCCCGCCGCCGATGATGATCACATCCCAGATTTTGCCGGGATCGGATTTCAGCTTCTGCAGCGCGTGCTCTCTGTTCATTCGTTTCACCATATCCTTTCGTTTCATTCAACAGCCAATTCCCCGACCTGATGAACCTGTGGGATTGTGCCGTTGGTCAGCCAGCGATATATCTCAAGCAGATTTTCTTTCAGTTCATCCAGCGTTTCGCCCTGGGTGCGATAATCCGGATACTCCTCCAGCCAGCCGATGAACATACCCTCTTCCTGGTAAAAAATGTATTTTTTGATAACCATGGCCTTGATTACTCCGGATGAACTGATCTTCAAGACTCTGGTGGATTTTTTAAAGAATTGGCAATAAAGTAGTCTGAATCAAGCTGATACTACACTTGCCCCGGTCTCTACTTTACCATTGTTTTTTTACGGCATTATGCCTAAAATATGTCCGTCCTGCCTGGACTGAATCTTCTCCTGCCCACGGCGGAGGAAGAGCAACTCCCGCATCCTGAACGAAAGAAAACCATGACCCCGCAAAAACTCTCCATCATCATCCCGGCCTTTAATGAAAGCCTTACTCTCCCGTGTGTACTTGACAAAATCAACGCCGCCCGGCTGCCTGCCGGCATTGGCAGGGAGGTGGTCGTCGTCGACGACGGCTCAACGGACGCCACCCCGGCGGCTGTCGCGGCGTCTATCGCCGCCCATCCCGAGCTGGAGATCCGCCTCGTGCGCCACGAGGTCAACCGCGGCAAGGGTGCGGCCCTGCGCTCGGGCATCAGCCACGCCGCCGGTGACTATCTGGTCATCCAGGATGCGGATCTGGAATATGACCCCGGCGAATACGCCGAACTGCTCAAGCCCGTCATCGACGGCCATGCCGATGTGGTCTATGGATCGCGCTTCATGGGTTCAAAGGCGCACCGGATCCTTTTCTTCTGGCACACCATCGGCAACCGCTTTCTCACCACCCTCTCCAACCTCTGCACCAATCTCAATCTCACCGATATGGAGACCGGGTACAAGCTTTTCAGAACCGGCCTGATCAAGGGCATTGCGCTGCGCGAGCAGCGCTTCGGCTTTGAGCCGGAGGTGACGGCCAAAATCGCCCGCATTCCCCGCATCAGAATCTATGAGATCGGCATCTCCTATTACGGTCGCACCTATGAGGAGGGCAAGAAGATCAACTGGCGGGATGGCTTGCACGCGATCTGGTGTATCCTTAAATATGGCCTCTTCAGGAGATAGGGGAGGCCTTCCTGCGCAAGTTTTCCGCTCTTCTCCCGGATCACCCCCATCACCGCCGTCCGGCCGCGCTGGAACCTGTAAACCTGCCTGCATGTCCCCCCAAACACCAAGGGCCTGGTGTGTCGGTCACGCCAGGCCCTCGGATGCGGGAAAAACCTGTTCGGGCGGAGGACAAATCCTTACACCGAATGCTCCGGCGGCTTGGGGATCCCCTCGCGCGGAGTCCTGTTCTCCACCGGCGGCGCCACCTCGCCGGCGTGCTTGTCCTTGCAGCCGCCCAGCTTTTGCCTGAACATGAACTGCTTCATCAGCTGAATGGCGAAGGCCGGATCCACCCCCTTGGGGCAGACATCCGAGCAGGCTCCGGCGAAATGGCAGCG
>JAKQKF010000394.1 GCA_029560815.1 bacterium | reverse complement strand
TCAGGACCAGGCGCCGGTCAGGTCGTGAGGGAGAGAGCGGGAGCCGGTTACTCCTTTCTCGGGCGCGAATCGATGTTTAAAGTAACCATTCAGCGGCGTAATAACAAGGAGATTGTCGGCGGCAGGAGACACGGGGCGCAGATACAGTCGGGCGGGTTTTCCCGGATGCCGGCTGCAGCCGAAAGGCGGCTGCGGCGAATAGCCTTGTTTTTGAACGGCTGAATGGCTATTTTCAGGCGGGGGAAATTCGACTGTTTGCATGCTGAAAAAGGGAGAGACGAAAATGATGCATAAATCCGCAGCGGGATCTTGCCTGTGCGCTGCTGTTTCACACCGGGGACATCCGGGCCTGATCCTGCCCTGGCTGGCAGTGCTGGCCCTGCTCGGGAGCACCCTGGCCGTGGCCTTCGCCGGATCGACCGGATGGGTCGGGACCTGGAGCACGGCTCCCCAGCTGGTCGAGACCAACAACAATCCGCCCGCCCCCGGGCTGACCAGCAACACCCTGCGCCAGATCCTCCGCGTCTCGATCGGCGGCGACACCCTGCGCATGCGTTTCAGCAATGAGTTCAGCTCCGCCCCGGTAACCCTGCAAAGGGTTCTGATCGCCGCCTCGGCGGGAGGCGGGGTGATCGATCCAGCCACAGAGCGGCCGCTGCTCTTTCAGGGCGGGAACACGGTGACCATCCCGCCGGGCTTGGCGGCCACCTCGGATCCCTTCCCATTTCCCCTGCAGCCGCGGATGGAACTCGCCGTCACCATCCATTTCGGCAGCACCCCCTCCGGCCTGACCGGCCATCCCGGCTCCAGGACCACCTCCTATCTGCTCGCCGGCGACCAGACCGGCAGGGCCGATTTCGCGGGCGCTGTGCGGACCGACCATTGGTACATCATCCATACCATCGACGTCCAGGCCCCCGCTCCCGCGGCGGCGGTGGCCGTGCTGGGCAATTCCATCACCGACGGACGCGGATCGGGCACCAACAAACAGAACCGCTGGCCGGATGAACTGGCCCGGCGGCTCCAGGAGAATCCGGAGACGCAGCACGTCGCCGTTCTCAATCAGGGGAT
>JAKQKF010000333.1 GCA_029560815.1 bacterium | reverse complement strand
CCACCGATCACGCCCTCTACAAAATCCTGGGGCAGGGGCGGACCATCGACTCGCTCTACATCGACCAGAACGCCGGCAGCGGCGGATGGGTTGAGCTCGGCCGCTACGATCTATTGGCGGGAAGGCCCGTATTCGTCCAGGTCATCCACGTTGGCGGACAGACCGCCGGCGCTGTGCTCAGAGCGGATGCGGTGCGCTTCCTCCTCCAGAGCGAAAGCACCGGCCTCGCCCGGGCGGAAGAGAGCCTGCCCGCCGGCGCAGCCCGGCTGCTGCCCAACTATCCCAATCCCTTCAACGCCTCCACCACCATCCGCTATCTGCTCCCGGCCGCAGGCGATATCCGCCTCGAAATTTACGATCTGCAGGGCCGCAGAGTACGCAGCCTCCACCAGGGGCCGCAGGCGGCGGGAGAGCATGCCGCGGTATGGGACAGCTGTGACGAAGCGGGCAGGGTGGTCGCCTCGGGCCTCTATTTCTCCAGACTTTCCGGCGAGGGCTTTACCCGCTCGCGCCGCATGTTTCTGGTCCGTTAAGCTCAATATAGCCAAGGAGATTATTGATGAAACGCATTTTCCCTCTTTTGCCGCTCCTCCTGCTGGCCGCTCTGCTCGTACTGGCCGCCTGTGCCCCCGGCACGGGCGAGTACACCGCCGCCGGCCCGGCGGGTTTTCTCGCCGGCGTCTGGCATGGCTGGATCGCCCCGGTCACTCTGATCGCCGGCCTCTTCAACGACCAGGTGCGTATTTACGAGCCCTTCAACCGGGGCTGGTGGTATGATTTCGGCTTTTACATCGCCGTGATCTCGGGGTTCGGCGGTCTCTCGCTGACGCGCCGCAAAAAGTGCTGAGATGGCTGCAGCAATAAAAAAAGGCCGGATGGTTCACCATCCGGCCTTTTTTCATAACTATTTCTGCCCCGTGCCGCTCCTGGTCAGGAGCGGCGGCGGGTGATGTACTCACGGGATCGACTGCGAGCCGCGCGCGCCTCTGTCAACCCTTGGGCGTGGGATGCGCGATGCTCTTCCAGTCCTGCTCGGCCTTGAACGGCTTGTAGGTCGGGCTCTCCTGATTGTGGCATTTGACGCACGACTTCAAGTCGCCGGGGTTGTAGGAAACCGCAGCATGGTCCTGGGTACCCGCAGCCAGGGCTTTCATAACCTTCATGGACTGGTAAAGCGAACCGGGGCCATGGCAGGTTTCGCAGGTCACGCCGTCTTCCATTTTATAGGTCGCGGCTTTGGCGGTTGCAGGTGCGTCGAAGGCCGTGACGTGGCACTTCAAGCACTTGGGCGATTTCTGGGGATCTTCGATGCCGGCTTTTTTGCCGACGGCTTTGGCCTCTTCCGTGGCCAGCGTGGTGTAGGCGGTGGCATGTTTGGATTTGGCCCAGATGGGATGAGCCTCGCCCTTGGCCTTGGCCGTGTGGCACATCTTGCACTTGGCAGCGCCGATGTATTGGGCTTTTTCGGTCTGAGCGAAGAGATTCATGCTGAAAACCAGGGCCAGAACGAAGACAAGTCCGACCATCCACAGGCTTTTTTTCATTTTTTTCCTCCGATGTGTTTGAAACGGCTGCGCTTTGGACGTACAAGTTAACCAAAAAAAGATGAAAATTGCAACAGCAAAATTCATCACCACGGCCAAGCAGAGCGTTTTGCCTACAATATAACGCCAAAAAGGGATAAAAGTTCATTCCTCTTCTGCAATATTTTCCTCTCCGCCCCCCATCGCCCAGTGCTCCATGCGCGAATAGAGCTGCCGGCGGGTGATGCCCAGCAGCCGGGCGGCCATGCTCTTGTTGCCCTCCGCCTTTTCCAGGGCCCTGTCGATCAGGCGGCGCTCCATCTCCTCCAGCGTCGGCATCTCCCGGGCTACCCGCGCCGGCTCAGCAGACCCTGCTTCCCGGCCGCGCAGGTGGGAGGGGAGATCGTTAACGGTGATCTGCTGCCCCCCCGACATGATCAGAGCGCGCTCGATGATGTTTTCCAGTTCGCGCACGTTGCCGGGCCAACTGTACTCCATCAGACACTGCAGAGCCCGGCCATCAATCCCCGCCGGATCCCCGCTCTGTTTGGCGAGAAAATGCTCCGCGAGTTCAGGAATGTCCTCCACCCGGTCACGCAGGGGTGGAAGCAGAATCGGAAAGACATTGACCCGGTAGTAGAGGTCCTCCCGGAAGGTATTGCTGCGCACAGCCTCTTCCAGATCACGATTGGTGGCGGTCAGGATGCGCGCCTTCATGACGATGGTCTCCGTGCCGCCGAGACGGACGAACTCCCGCTGCTGCAGCACTCGCAGCAGCTTGACCTGGGTGGCGGGGGTGAGTTCCCCGATCTCGTCGAGGAAAATGGTCCCGGTCCCGGCCAGCTCGAAACGTCCCGGTTTCTGCCGTTCCGCGCCGGTGAAGGCCCCCTTTTCATGGCCGAAAAGCTCGCTTTCGAGCAGGGTCTCGGGCAGGGCGCTGCAGTTCACGGCAACGAAGGGCTGCTCGGTGCGGCGGCTGCGCTGATGAATCGCCCGGGCGACCAGCTCCTTTCCCGTACCGCTCTCACCGCGGATGATCACCGTCGCATCGGTCGGCGCCACCTTTTCGACCAGCTCATAAACCTTCTGCATGGCCCCGCTCTTGCCGACCATATTTTCCAGTGAATAGCGCTCCTTGAGCTGGACGCGCAGATCGCGATTCTCCACGCTCAGCCGGTGCTTCTCAAGGAGGTTGCGTACCTTGAGGCGCAGCTCATCGATCTCGAAGGGCTTGATGATATAATCAAAGGCTCCGCTCTTCATCGCCTCCACCGCGGTCCTGGCGTCAGCGTAGGCCGTCATGAGCAGCACTTCGGTTTCTGGCCAGGCGGCCTTGACCTTCTTGAGCAGTTCCACCCCGCTCATACCGGTCATCTTGATGTCGCTCACGATCACATCGTAGCGCTCGAGCGACAGGGCCGCCCAGGCCGCTTCGCCGCTCCCGGCAGTAGTCACCGCCAACCCGGGTGCCGCCAGGGCCTCGCGCAGAATGGCGCACATGCGCTTTTCATCATCGACAATCAGCAATTTCGCGCTCATACTCTCCATCACTCACCTTGCCCCCCGTGTTCGGGGAAAATCATGCGCATCAGGGTGCCTCCTTCCCGGGGCTCAAGGGCTTTGATTTCGCCGCCGTGTCCCTCAACGATTCGCTTGCTTACCGCCAGTCCCAGGCCGGTGCCGCTGCTCCGGGTCGTGAAAAAGGGCTCAAAAATATCGCGTCCACGGCCCGGCAGACCCGGCCCGCTGTCCTGCACCTCGATGATCACCTGGCTCCGTCCCCGTGCGCTCTGCTTCCGGAGCCGGAGGATGATAGCGCCCTCTCCGCGCCCCTCCATCGCCTGCTGGGCGTTGAGGAGCAGGTTGAGGAGCACCTGCCCGATCTGACCGGCGTCGCAGCGGAGATGGATTTGCGGCTCCGCGCACTGCAGCTCCACCCGCCGGCCCTGGCGCGAAAAACCGTCCGCCAGCTCCTGCAGAAGCGGCACCAGATCGTGCCGGGCCATCTCCAGCCTGGGCTCGCGCGAATAGGCGAGAAAATCGCCGACAATCCGGTTGAGGCGGACGATCTCTTCATCGATATAATTAAAAAACTCGGCGCTCTTCGCCGGCGGCAGCGGCTTCTCCCGCAGCACATCGGCCGTGCTCTTGATGATGGCCAGCGGATTGCGGATCTCATGCGCGACCGTGGCGGCCATCTGACCGAGGCTGGCCAGACGCTCCGACTGGTAAAGACGGGTCTCCGTGCGCAGGAACTGCAGCATGGCCAGGACAAGAAAGAGGGCCAGCGCAGCGAGCAGCAGCAGGCTGATGATCACGCCGATATAGAGCGCGCGGCGGAACTGCGCCATGGTGCGCAAAAAACCGGCACTCGCTTCCAGAGCGAGCACCGCGTCGTTACCGTAGACGTCACTCAGCGGGGCATAAACACTCTTGAAGTGGTTACCGGCCACGGTATGCAGACGCGAGGCCCGCACCTCGCCGGCAAAAGCCGCCCTGATGGCCAGACTGTCCTCCATCAGGTAGGGGCGGCCGATATTGTTCTCCAGTTCGCGGCGGGCATCGAGGAGGATGCGGCCATCAGGACCGACCAGATAGGCGGCCTCAAGCTCATGTTCAAGACGGATGCGATTGAGGGTGCCGCGTAAAATCTCCGCCTCGCCGGCGTCGGTGAAACTGTTCAGGCCGAGCTCGACCAACTCCGCGGTCAGGGAGGCGGTTACGGCAAGCCTCTGATCGAGCGACTCTTCGAGCTGGCGGCCGATGCGCTGAAGAAAAAGGTAGGACGCGAGATTGTAAAAGAGGAGAAAGAAAAAGGTCACGCCCACAACGGTTGCCACCGTCCATTTGCGGCGGCGCAGGAGCCGCCGCTGGGCGCGCGGCAGATTCTGGCGATCGCTCCCCATCCCTTAATCCGCCAGCGCTGAGTGGATCGCGGTGATGACATCCTCCACAGTGATCGCGCGCATGCAGGCCATCGAGCTGCAGAGATCGCGATGACAGCGGCTGCAATCGAGGGAGTGATGAACTACTCGGTGTCCCGCGGTTTCATCGTAAGGAAACCAGATATCGGGCTCGCCCGGACCGAAGATCCCCACGGTCCTGGTCCCCACCGCCGGAGCGAGATGGAGCGGGCCGCAGTCATTGCTCACATAAAGTGCGAGCTGGCTGAGCAGAGCGGCAAGACGCCGCAGGGGTAAAAGTTCCGGCCGCGGCAGTTCGGCCGGCAGCAGACCGAGCAAACTATCAACAATCTCTTCCTCGCCCGGTCCCATGGTGAAAAGGATCTGCCGCTTTTCATTGAGCAGGCGGGCGGCGAGAGCGGCAAAACGGTCGGGGAACCAGCGCTTGGCCGGCCAGGTGGCGCCGGGATGGAGACCGATGATCGGACGGCCAGTATCGTAGCCTTTCGACCCCAGATAGCGGCGCGCCGCCTCTTTTTCCGCCGCTGTCACCACGATGCCGGGCATCGCGGCCGCGGCCGCCTGAAGGCCCAGGGGTTCGAGGTAGCGCAGATGAAAGTCGATGGCGGTCATGCGCCGGCCGGCATCCGGGATGCGGTGGGTATAGAGAAGGCGGCGGCCGCGAAAGTCGCCGCCGATGCGCCAGCGCGCGCCGCTCAGATAAAGCAGCATGGCGGAGCGGGGATTGCCGAAGAGGTCGATCGCCACGTCCCATTTATGGCGGCGCATGCTGCGCACCAGGGCGGCCTGGCCGCGGTCATCACCGCGCTTGAAAGCAAAGAGCTCATCCACATCCGGATGATGCTCGAGCAACTCGTGATAGGGCTTTTCGGCCAGATAGCCGATACGAGCGTCCGGAAAATGCCGCCTCAGAACGGACAGCAGGGGAGTGGTCAGGATCACATCCCCCATAAACCGGAGCCGGGAGACCAGGACCGCCTTGACTCCGGCTGGATCAATCCTGTTCAGCTCTTTTTTTTGTGTTCTTGCCATTTCTGCCCGACTGTTGAATAAAATCCCGTAACATCCCCCTGCTTCTCACCTCTCGCTTCAGCGGATCAGCGTCATTCTGCGGCTCTCGATCCGTCCCTCATAGAAGAGGCGATAGAGATAGGTTCCGCTTGGCAGGTCGGCCCCGTTGAAAGAGATCACATGGCGGCCGGCTGCGCGCCTGCTGTTCACCAGCTCCGCCACCTGCCTGCCGAGGAGATCATGCACGGTCAGCAGCACCTGGCCGTCCCGCGGCAGCTGATAATGGATCATGGTGACGGGATTGAAGGGGTTGGGGAAATTCTGCTGCAGCTCAAAGGCCGCCGGCGCAGCGGTATCGTCCGTCACCCCCGCGATCTGGCTCCTCTTGCAGCGGAACATCCCGGTCGCGGAAAATGCCCCGGTGCCGGCCGGATTACTCGCGCGCACGCGCCAATAATAGGTCAGGCCGGCGCGCAGCTCCGCAGCAGCCAGAAAAGTATCTTTGACCGCCGGCTGGTGCAGCACAAGCGGCCCGGCAAAGGTGGAATCCAGACCGAGCTGCACTTCATACCGGCTGACCAGATTCAGATCATGCCAGCGCAAGACCACACTGTCGGCGTGCTCCTCCTGGTAAGGCAGCGGCCAGGCGAGCAGGGGCTGCGGAGGCGGCGCAATGACAACGATGTTACTCAGAGGGCCTTCATTGCCATTGCGATCGAGAGCGGTGACCGCAAAGGCATAGGCGCCATTCAGCGAGGCCGGCGCAACCTCGGCTTCGGTTCTGCCGGTGACCACGAGCAGGTTGCGCACATCGCCAAGTTCGGCAGGTCCAGGCTCGAGCGAACTGAATTGGTAGAGGGCATAGCGCACTGCCGTATCGCCGTCGGCTGCCATGGCCGGCGGGTCCCAGTGGAGTTTAGCCGGCTTGCCGGCCTCCCATTGATCGAAGCACAGATAAAATGGCGCGTTGGGCGGGAACTGTTCTTTCCAGGCCATGACCGGATGCAGGGCGGGATGGGCATAGAGATCGGTGCGCATGCTGTCGGCCAGACCCTTGACGTTCTTCTGAATAAAACGGGCGGAGTAAAAGACGTTGCCTTTAACATTGTCGGTCGCACGGTTGAAACGCACCTGATCGCAGGCCTCAGAGGCGGGCCACTGGCCGGAGGGGTAGGCTGCAGTCGCCTCCATCTTGTAGACGCCCTGGCCGATATAGAGGTGGAGGCCATCCATCACAGAAGCCCACCAGGGCACCAGCGCCCCATAGGCGGCAATGTTCAGGCCGAAAGACCAGTAGATCTGCGGAGTGAGGTAATCGATGCTTTTGTCCTGGATCCAGGCGAGGGGATCACAGTAGATGGCGGAATAGGATTCCATCCCGGCTGTGCCGGCATCGCTGTTCTTGCGGATGCCGAAGGGAGAGATGCCCAGTTTGATGTGCGGTTTGACAGCGACCAGGCTGTCGTGCAGGGTGCGGACGAAGAGGTTGATGTTGTCCCTCCGCCAGTCGCTGCGGTTGGAGAATCCGCGCGCATGGGCGGCAAAGGTGGCGTCGTCCTCGTTGCTGATGCCTTCGTAGGGATAGAAATAGTCATCAAAATGAACGCCGTCGATATCGTAGCGCCGCGCCACATCCATGACGACCGAGATGACATAGTCCCGCACCTGAGGCAGCCCCGGATCGAGATAGCGATAGCTCCCCTTGCTCAGGATCCATTCCGGATGGCGCTTCATCACATGGTTGGCAGCCAGGGTGTAGGCGTTGGCCGACTTTTGGGCGCGGTAGGGATTGAACCAGGCGTGCACCTCCATCCCGCGCAGGTGCGCCTCACGCAGAATAAATGCCAGGGGATCATAAAACGGCGCAGGCGCCCGGCCCTGAAGTCCGGTGAGATGGTAGGACCAGGGTTCGAGCGCCGACTCGTAGAGGGCATCGCATTCCGGACGGATCTGAAAGATGACGGCATTGATGCCCGCCTCTTTCAGATCATCCAGCAGCTCCACCAGTTCCTGCTTTTGCGCTTCTGCGCCCGATTTTTTGGGCCAGTCGATTTTCGAGATCGTGGCGATCCAGGCGGCGCGGAACTCGCGCTTGGGCGCAGGCTCTCCCGCCGGCATCAAGCCCGGCAGCAGGAAAGATAACAGTGCGACGATAGACAGCCTTTTCATCACATCCACTCCAGACCGCCTGCGCACCTATTTGACCAGCAGCATTTTGCGGGTCAGCACTTCTCCGCCCTGGCTGAGACGGTAAAGATAGGTGCCCGAGCTCCAGCTGCGGCCATCCACCATCACCTGATGCCGGCCGGCGCTCCGCATTCCTTCGGCCAGAAGCGCCACCTCACGCCCGAGCAGATCAAAGACCGCCAGACGGATCTCGCCGTCCCGCGGCAGATCAAAGACGATCTGCGTCACCGGATTGAAAGGATTGGGATAGTTCTGCTCCAGTGCAAAACGGGCCGGAATGGATTCCGGCCGTGACGGGACTCCCGTCGGCACCGAGGTCTTGGTTACCACCACCAGATTGTCCAGATAGATGGCCCCGCTGACAGCCGAATCGCCGCTCTTTGTCAGCTGAATGCTGTCGATGCTCAGCTTGCTGCCGTCGAGCTGGTTGTTGGTCGCCAGCCAGGTGCCGACCACAGCGGGATCGCTCAGCTTCCATTCCACCAGCCGCCAGCCGTACCAGTCGACTTTGACCCACTGCGTCACCTCCGGCAGGGTGTTTTTGGCGGCGACCTCGTCCAGGGCGAGGCGTAGCAGGGTGCCGCTGCCGTCGCCGAAAACGTGGATCTGCAGCGTAAAGGTGGTGTCAAAAAAGACCGCTGCCGGTGTCGTGGCCGGATCGAGGTAAACCCGGCAGAGATGCTCGGCGGAACTCGTATCCCACTGGTAGCGCAGGGCCGCTGAATATTTCTGCGACCCGTAGGAATTGGGCAGATAGACGGTCCGGTCCATCTCGAAGAGGGTTTTGGCGGCGATGGTGCCGACAGTCGAACCGCTGAAGCTAGGATCTTTCCAGGAAGTCACGCCGAAAAACTTGTCGATGGTCACCTCTTTCAGAGTACGTTCCGCCCGGGTGAGAAGGGGGATTTCGATGGCGGCGGAAAGGGGATTGCCGGTCGTGTCCGTGATAGCCGGTTTGACGCTGAGCTGGTATTCCGCGCTGATCTCCAGGGGCTTGGCCGGATGGATTGAGAGGACCGAGCGGCTGCCGATCGGGACATGGGCCCACAACGCCTGCACCGGCGCGCCCGCTTGGGTCAACAGAAAGGTTGTATCCGTGACCGAGGCCGGGGCGATGCGCTCGTCGAAGAGCAGGTTGATCACGCCGTCAACCGGCAGAAGCTCCTCCGCGGAGGGGTAGAAGGCGAGCAGCCCGGGGGAGGTGATATCCCTGGCGTCGGTGGCGAACTGGATCTGGAAAACCCCGCCCGGGAGGCCATCGGCGTCGCCGTCCAGGGCTTTGCCGTTGACGTCGCATGCGGCTTCGTTGAGGGTCATGGTGTAGGAGGTGCCAAAACTCAAGGGTACAGCGAGTTCCAGTGAGAGGAGTTTATAGCCGTTGGTCCAGCGCATGCGGTTCACCGCCACGGCGGGTGTGAAGGAGAGCGCGGCCGCCACGCCGGTGGAATCCATCGCCTTGCTGAAAGTGATCTGCAGATCATGGTTCACCGCGACGGTGGCGCCCGCCTGCGGGGTTGTGGCCAGGACTATGGGTGCGAAAGAGGGCACCGGACCGGCTTCGGCGCTCGCCGAGGGGAGCGATTCATTCCAGAAACGGTCAAAGGCGGTGGCGTAATAATAAAATGAGCCGGCGTGGTCCTGCAGGCCGTCGAAACGGTCAGTATAGGTGGCGCTGCCGTCGCTCCAGAATATCTGCAGGATGGGATCGCTGTCCGGCCGGGGTTCAGCGGATTCACTGCGGTAAAGGGCGATGCGACCGGGGGCCGCCTCTCCTGCCGGCGGGGTTACGGTAATCTCATGGGTCAAAGAGTCAATGCGATTGACCGCGAGAGAAGGCGAAGCCGGGACGGCGTCAGCGAGGAATTTGGCCGCGCGTATCTTGGTCTTGTTGGGAAAAAAGGTCGCGCCGGCTTCAGCCCAGAATTTGTTCTCCTCCCAGGAGCCGTAGCTGAAAAACTGGAAACCGTCGACCCAGGGCACATTGCGGACGTAATCGACGATGGAGGCGTGGCGATTCATGATCTTGTCTTCGCTGAGGATATAAGAGGGCGGGCCGATGCTGTAGAGCCTTCCCGCGGCGATGCCCTGCTGAAGATAGGGGCCCCAGCTGGCAGAGGTTCCGGTCAGCATGCTGTAAAAACCGGCCCCGGTGGTCCAATGGTAGTGCATGGGCGTGAGCTGGTCGACGTACCCCTCATTGAACCAGAGGGCGGCATCCTGAAATACCGAGCCGTAGCCCTGCCAGCCTCCCCAGTTGTAATTACCCAGGGCGGCGGCCGAGAGGCGCACCCAGGGTTTGGCGGCCTGAACGGAATCGTGCAGGGTGCGGACAAACTCGGTGACCGACCAGCGCCACCACTCCTCCCAGGCGCCGAAGCCGGCGGGCACGCCCGCGCTGTAGGGATGATCGCTGTCATAAAGGAAACGCGAAGCCATGCTGGCGTTGAGGAGTTCGATCTCCTCCGGCGAGATCATCCCGTCCAGCCGGGGACGGTCGGGCTCCTTTTGCAGGGCGGCGGCACCCGAAAATTCATTCCAGCGCACATAATCGAGGTGCAGCCCGTCGAGGTCATAATTCCGGACCAGTTCCATGGCCACCGCTACGGTATAGCTGCGCACCGCTTCGAGGCCCGGCGAGAAGCAGCGGTCGGAGCTCATGGGCTGGCCGCTGCTGTTGCGGCAGATCCATTCGGGATGCATCTGTACCGCCGCGCCAGGCGTGCTGGAGCTGACATTGAAGG
>JAKQKF010000332.1 GCA_029560815.1 bacterium | reverse complement strand
GACATCGATCCCGTTAAGAAGCAGGTGTTCGGCGATGAGGGGCTGCTCCTTGCGGCTCATGGTGTGGGCGCCGAAGCCGGCCGGTGTGGCGTGGGTGACAGATGAGGTGGCGACGAGTCCCGTGGCCATCCCCCTGGCTTTGGCGGCGGCCATGATGCTCAGGGGCATATCCCCGTTCGGGGTGCGGGAGATGCGGCCGTTGTTGGTCTTGATGCCGCAGGCCATGGCGCTGCTGGCGGCTGCGGAATCGGTGACGAGGTGGTCCGCCGAGCTGGTGCGGATAAAGCCGGCGATGGGCATGCGGTCCATATGAAGGGCACCGGCGACGCCCGGCCCCTTGATGCGCGCGTAGGAGACGGTGGAGATGCTCATGCCGTCACCGATGAGAAAAATGATGTTTTTAACCTTGTTGCCCTTGATGATCGGCAGCTGGCTCTGATCGGCTGGCGGCTGATAAAAGCTCGAATCGGCCGGCAGCGCCCAACCTGCAGCGGTCAGGAGAGCGATCAGAAGTGGGATAAACAGCTTGCGGCAGTGAAGCATGGGTTGTACTCCTTGACAGGTTTTATAAAACCTAATATGCAAAAAATAATCCTTTTACGCAAATGATTTGCATCACCAGGGTCTCCCCGAAATCTGGTCCCAACCTGACACCTTGTGCCGCGTACTGCCCCCGAAATCTGGTCCCCACCCGGCACCTTGTGCCGCGTACCCCCTGAAATCTGGTTCCCACCTGATCGCTTGCGTCGCGCACCCCCCTGAAATCTGGTCCCCACTTTACACCCTGCAGCACATATCCCTGCTTTTCTGTTGACATTACCCTCACTATTTTTTATTTTGGTGAAACAGAAAGGCCTGATATGCGCATTAAAAGTCTCATCCTGGGGGTACTTGTTTTCACCGCCACCGCTCTCCACGCCGGCGCTGCGGAGGACAGTCTGATCCTGGCGCAGGAGCAACTCATCCAGGAGGTCATCGACCGCATCGATGTCGATTCGATGCTCACCCGGGTGCGCATCCTCTCCGGGGAGCAGGAGGCCTGGATCGGGGGCGTCAACTATACCATCCTCTCCCGCCATTACCTTCAGCCGGGCAACGCCCTCGCCGCCGACTATCTATTCCAGG
>JAKQKF010000326.1 GCA_029560815.1 bacterium | reverse complement strand
CATGGGCAAGGTGATCGGCAAAAACGGCCGCACCGCCCACGCCATCCGCGTACTTTTGAGCGCCGTCTCGCGCAAGGCAGGCAAGCACGCTACCCTCGAAATCCTTGAATGAATTTATCATAAGCAGGAACCAGGGGGGATTGCTGCCGGAAAGCACAAGGGAGTAATGCGCCTCCGGCGGCGGCGGGATACTGACACTCAGCGGACCATCGGCAGCATCATGCCGATGGTCCTTTTTATTTGTGATACTTTTCACCGCGCAGGATGGTCAGGCCCCGGTAGAGCTGCTCTAACAGCACGGTCAAGGCCAGTTCATGCGCCATGGTCATCGCCGACAGCGACAGGCGCTGGTTTGCCCGCCGCAAAACCCCTTCGCCCAGACCATGCGGCCCCCCCACGCAGAAAACCAGCGCGTCGCGCCCCGCAGCCATGTGCCGGGCGAGCGCGGCGCTGAAAACCAGCGAGTCCATCCCCTTGCCCCCGCTCTCGAGCGCCACGCACCACTCCTGCGCCCCGATCTTCGCCAGCAGCTGCTCCTCCTCACGCGCCAGGATGGCCGCGACCGGTCCAGCCACCTTTACCTGGCGGATGAAAACATGCTCGACCGGCACATAATGGCGGATGCGCTCCAGGTAGCCCTCGCACAGGGCGCGGTAATGAGGATCGGCCGGCTTGCCGACGGTGAGTATTCTTATCTTCATCCTCTGCTCCGGGGAGATCGCGGTGAAAAGGCTGGATTATTATCCGGCGGATTGGTCTATTGGTTGACAGAAAAAGGTCAGTAATCAGGCAGAGCTGCGCGAGGAGGCCCCTCTATGTCCGCTGATGAAAAAAATGCCGGCGTAACCACCAGCCGGATCAAGTTCTGCGATCTCCGCTGCGAGCACGCCTCCTTCCCCACCGAGGAACATCTTGACGGCGCCACCAGCTGCCGCACTTTCGCCGCACTCTGGTGCAAGGAGCTGCAGCAGATCGTCACCAAGAACGCCCCCTGTGCCCTCCTCTTCGGATCGCGCCGCCCCAAATCCAATATCTGAACGGAGGGCGCGCCCTCCATCCCCAACTAGAGCTCCGGCATGGCCATGTGACCCGGTCCCGTGCCGGCGATCACACCCGGAACTTGCCCGCCCCGGCGCAGCGCCGCAGCGAGCAGCGCCAGTTGCTCCTCCCGTATCCCCTTGAACCGTTCCAGCTCCGCCGCCGGAATCGGATCGCCGGAAGAGTTCTTGATCTTGAGGGGATTAACCGGACGGCCGTTCTCATAAAAACAGTAGTGCAGATGGGGCCCTGTGGCCAGGCCCGTGCGGCCGACATAACCGACCACATCGCGCTGCTGCACCGCCTTGCCAATGGCGATGCCGGGACCGAAGCCGCTCAGATGTCCGTATACCGTGGCAAAGCGCGGATTTTTGTGCCGGATCTTGATGAAATTGCCCAATCCCCCGCCCTCATAACCCTTCTCGATCACGACGCCGTCGGCGGCTGCGACTACAGGTGTACCCTCGGCCGCGACAAAATCGACGCCGTAATGAGGCCGCACGATTTTCAATATGGGATGACGCCGGCCGCCGCTAAAGTGGGAGCTGATCCGCCGGTAATTGAGCGGCGATTTGAGAAAGGTCTTCTGGAACGACTTGCCCTCGAGATCGTAATAGCCACCGTGCTCCCCCTGCTCAAAATAGACCGCCGTGCGCACATCCTTGCCCGATCGGTACTGCCCGGAGAGGACCCTGCCATAGCGGATGAATTCACCGAGACTGTCCGGCCGGGCGGGATCGAGGGCGTAATCGGCCTCGAAGACCATGCGGAATTCATCCCCCACCCGCGGATCGACAAAGAAATCAATATCCCACTGAAACAGATCGCTGAAAGCAACGATCAGCTCGTCGCTCTCCCCCATCGCCTTCACCGCATCATACAGGGTGGTGCTGACCTCGCCCGCGAGGGCCAGCCGCCGCCGGATGAGCGGCACCTGCACCAGCTCCGGCTGCAGAACCCCCATCGAGTCGCGCACCACCCGCACCGTCTTGTCGGCATCCGGATAATACTCGAATCCGTGCACTACTCCCGTTGAATCGGTCAGGATGCTGTAACGGCGGTCGCCGCGGATCTTGCGCACATCAAATACCCTGGCGAACCCCTGGATCAGTTCATCGGCGAGGACGCGGTCATAGAGATCCCGGAACAGCACCCCCTCGAGGGTCTCGCCGGGGCGAAAGACGCCCTCCCGGCGCAGATAAATCTTTTCACGCGGCTTGAGCTCGGCCTGTTCAACCGGCCCGGCGGGTTTTCTCCCCATCCATAGCACGGCGGCGAGCATCGCTGCCGCCGTGATGATCAGCGGATATCTTGCTCTATGTAATAATTTCTTCTTCATTGCTGCCCATTCAAAAATGCAAATTGCTTATTATGCGTTGTTTCGCTATCTTTAGCAGAACCTGTAAACGGGAGTACCCTGCCATGCCTGCCATGCTTCTGACCGGTGCGAGCGGTTTCCTCGGCGGTCATCTTGCTGATAAAGCCCGATCGCGCTGGACCCTGACCACCCTCAGCCATGCCCATCCTCTGCCCGGCACCCAAACCATCGATCTGCGCGATCGCGAAGCCGTGCTGGCCCTGGTGCGCACACTCCGTCCGCACGTCATCCTGCACGCGGCGGCCAATGCCAATCTGGATGCCTGCCAGCGCGATCCGCAGGCGGCGCGCGCGGTCAATACCACCGCAGTGGCGACCCTGCTCGAAGCGGCCGCAGAAGTCAAGGCGCGCCTTATTCTGGTCTCGACTGACATGGTCTTCGACGGTGCCCGCGGCCGCTACAATGAGGAGGATGAGGTCAATCCCCTCTCCGTCTACGGCGCGACCAAGGTTGAGGCCGAAGAGCTGGTTCTGGCGGCGCCGGGAGAACACGTTGTCGCCCGTGCGGCGCTGATCTACGGCCGGCCCCGCCACGGCGGCAGCTCTTTCTCACAGTGGATCGAAAACCGCCTCATCAGCGGCCAGCCGGTGCCGCTTTATACCGACCAGTTCCGCACCCCTGTCTGGGTGGAAAATCTGGCCGAACTCCTGCTCGAGCTCGCCGGCGGCGGGTACTCGGGCCTGATTCATCTCGGCGGCGCCAGCCGGATCGACCGCTACACTTTCGCCCTCCAGCTCTGCCGCGCCGCCGGATACAACCCCGCGCTTCTTCAGCCCGGTTCGATGCACGATACGGTCAGCGATGCCCCCCGCCCGGTCGATGTCTCGCTGGACAGCAGCCGCGCCGCCGCACTGCTCCGCACCCCCCTGCTCGACTCCGAAGAGGGGCTGCGGCGGATGATCAGAGCTTGTTGAAAACCTTCAGCCACTTCAACTTCCAGACCATCCAGATCGCTTCGCGGAGGATGCGCTTGGACATCTTGGAGGTCCCGGCAGCGCGATCGACAAAGATGATCGGGATCTCCAGAATCCGGAAGCCTTTCACCCACGCCCGGAAATTCATCTCGATCTGAAAAGAGTAGCCATCCGACTGGATGCGGTCAAGCTCGATGGTCTCAAGGACCTCGCGGCGGAAGCACTTGAATCCGGCGGTGCAGTCACGCAGCGGCAGCCCCGTGATGCTGCGCGTATAATAGCTGGCGAACATGCTCAAAAGCAGCCGCTTGAGCGGCCAGTTGACGACGTTGACCCCCGTGATATAGCGCGAGCCGATGACGATGTCGCTCGCGGCGGAGGCCGCGAGCAGCCGGCTCAGGTCTTTCGGATCATGGGAGAAATCGGCATCCATCTCGATGATCCGTTCATAATCGCGCGCCAACGCGTAGCGGAATCCGGCCACGTAGGCCGTGCCCAGGCCCATCTTTTTGTCGCGGCGCAGCAGATGCAGGCGGGGCTCGCGCCCAACCTGCGCGGCGACGAGATCGCCGGTGCCGTCGGGCGAGTTATCATCAACGACCAGGATATCCAGCCCTTCGATATTCTGCCCGAATACAGCCTCGATGATGGCGAGTATGTTCTGCTTCTCGTTATACGTGGGAAAGATGACGAGAGTCTTCAATATCTGCTCCTCAAGCACGTGTGGGCGCGTCAAGCTGCTGTTTCAGTTTCCTCAATCCCCCCGCCGCGTCACTCAACTCCAGTTCCAGTTCCCGCAGGGCTTTTTCCACAACCAATCCCGACCGCATCGGGCGCGGAGCCTCCTGATTCAGTTCCGCCGTCGTGATCGGGGTGATCAGACCGGCATCCAGGTCAAAGATCTCCGCCGCCTTGAGGGCGAAGGAGCAGCGGTCGATGATCTCGGTGCCCGCGATATGGTAAAAACCCTGCGCCTGCCGCTCGACGATCCGCCAGATCCCGCGGGCGAGCTCTTCGGCCAGCGTGGTATTGCCATACTGATCGGTGACGATGCGCACCGGCACGCCCTGCCTCAGCGTGCTGACCAGCCAGGAAATAAAATCGGGTTTGACCTGGCGGGCGTGGCCGTAGAGCACCATGGTGCGCACGACGGCATAGGGGATCTCCGAGCTGCGCAGCACATTTTCCGAGGCCAGTTTGGATTTGCCGTAATAGCCGATCGGATTGGGTAGATCCTCCTCGCGGTAGGGGCCGTGATCGCCGTCGAAGATATAGTCGGTGGAGAGATGGACCATCCGGCAGCGGTATTTGCGGCAGGCGAGGGCCAGATTTTCGACCGCGGTCACATTGGCGCGCCAGCAGAGTTCGCGCGCGCTCTCGGCGCCGTTGACATTGGTGAAGGCGGCGGCATTGAGGATCCATTCGGGCGCGAACTCTTCCACGCAGGCGAGCACCGCCTTGCGCTCGCCCAGATCCAGACGGCGAAAGTGCTCCACTCCCGGCGCAGCCACCCTCTCCTGCAGATCAACTCCCATCACTTCGGCGCCGGCCGGGACCAGGCGGCTCAGGTTCTGCCCGAGCAGGCCGTTGCTGCCGGTGATCAGTATGCGCATGCGCTTCTCACAGGACGCAGCCCTTTTTGCGAAATTCAACCAGCTTGTCGCGGATACCGTCGTCGCGGCCGGCGACCATTTCGGCGATAAAAATCGCGGCGTTGGCCGCCCCGGCTCTGCCGATCGCCATCGTCGCCACCGGCACGCCCCTGGGCATCTGCACCATCGAATAGAGGGCATCCACCCCGGTCAGGGCCGATCCCGAAAGGGGCACCCCGATGACCGGCAGCAGGGTGTGGCTGGCCACGACGCCGGCGAGGTGGGCCGCCATGCCCGCCCCGGCGATGATGGCACAAAAACCGTTCTCTTCAGCCGATTTGGCGAATTCGGCGGTCGCATCCGGCATGCGATGGGCGGAGAGTATCTTGATCTCATAATCGATACCGAAATAGTCGAGATAGGCGCGGGCCTCGGACATCACCTCGCGATCCGATTCCGAACCCATCATGATGGCTACTTTATACATATCATCCTCTCAAATAGAGACAGGTGCCGTCCGGCGTACATAGCCGGCTGGTGAGGTTTCAGGCCGCTTTGCGGCTCTCACGCCGCAGAGCGAAGATGATGCCGCCGGGAAGGCTCGAGACGACGCCCACCAGATAGGCGAGAAACTCAAAGGCGACGATCTTGGCCGCGGGGATACCGAGCGGGCTGAAGAGTGTGACGGCGCTCTGCTCCCGCACCCCCAGCCCACCGAGCGAGATGGGCATGCTCGCGACCATGGCGACGACCGGGATGAAAAGGAAGAAAAAACTGGCCCGCTCCCGCACGCCCAGGCTGCGGGCGGCAAAATAGTGGGTCAGGATGCGCAGCGTCTGCACCAGGAGCGAAATACAGAGCAGATGAAGCAGCAGTTTTCGCTCACCGCGGAATTCATGCAGGCTGTAGTAAAAGGCCTTCGCCTTGACGTGCAGCGAAGCCGGCAGCAGCAGCCTGAAGATCCAGGAAAACTTTTTGGCGAAGGGCTCATGGAAGAGAAAGGCGCTGGCCAACGCCCAGGCGCCAAAAATGAAAAGAATCGCCTCCATCGCCGAGGCCGAAACCATCTGCCGTGCCGCCATGAGCGTGGCAAAAAGCGCCAGTGAAGCCATGGTGAAAAAGCCCACAAAACGGTCGAAAAAGACCGTCGACAAGGCCCCGTTGGTCTCACCGGAGATGCGCCGGATATCGTAGACCCGGAAGGCGTCTCCGCCGACATTGCCGATGAGAAAATTATTGAAAAAAAGGCCGATGTGGTAATAGCCCAGAACCCGGCGAAAAGGGATCAGAATCTTCTTGCTCTCCAGCAGCATGTGCCACTGCCAGGCGCCGAGAAAATTACTGACCACAAACAACCCCAGGCTGACGGCGGCGCTGCTCCACAGGGCTTGACCGAACTGGGCCTTGATCGGAGCCCAGCCGATCCCGCGCAGGAGCAGGATGACCAGTGTGGCGCTGACGGCGATCTTGAGCAGGGTGACCGCCAGAGGCCGCCAGCTCTGACGGCTGCTATGATGCTTCTTTTTTGACACGCCTTGTTCCAACTGCGTTCTTGCCGGCGCCGGGGTGTGGTCCAGCGCCTGATGCGTTATGCGGGTCGTCCGGGGCGGCAGGATGCCCGGCCCCGGAGGACGGTTCCGTTACTTGTTCTGGCCCCCGGCGCTGAGCAGGGCACGCTCCTCGGTCAGCCGGCTGGCGGCCTCCCGGTCCTCCGGATGCCGCTTCAGCCACTCTTCGAGCAGCTCCACCGCGCGCTGATGATTGCCAATCCGGCTCAGGCTCGCGACCAGATAGCCGTAGACCATCGGGTCTTCCGGCTTGCTCTTGATCACTTCCTCGGCGCGGCGGACAAACTCGTCGCTTTTACCCGCCAGTTCATAGATCTGGCCGATGCGCAGCGAAAGCCGATAGTCAGGGACCGGTATCACACTTTCCGGGATCACCTGCTCCATTTTGTCAAGGGTCTCAATCACCCGGGCATTATTCCGCTGCATCAGGTATTCCTGGGCCAGGCGGAGAAAACCCGCGCGGTAGTTCTGGAGCAGGCCGATGACGTTGTCATCATAATAAACTGACTTGTCATTGAGGCCGCGGTATTTGAAATCCTCGAACAGATTCTTGTGCAGGCGTTCGCGCGCCAGGACCTCCCCGTCCATCGGCACCAGTTTGAACGCCAGACCGTCCATACGCAGCCAGGGATCAAGATTGACCTTGTTGTCATCAGATACCGTCACGGCGAAATTGATCGGTTTTTTCCACTGGTTGGCATAGATGATATTGAGGATCATGAAATCCTGCACGCGCAGGGCTCTGCCCATGATGGTGGGCTGGACGTTGACCTCGAGCTCGCTCAGGGGTTCGGCGTGGGCTGTAGAGGCGACATCGATCTCGCCCAGCACCTCGGAACGGGCGCTCGCCGGAACGGGGATCTTGATCTTCTGCGGTTCCCACGGGATCAGCCCCAGCTGGCTGATCTGGTTATCGGTCAGGCTGATCGGCACCCTGGGCTCCTCGTTCTTGAGCTGCTTGATGTACCAGTCGGTGTTGAGCAGGCTCAGGTTGACGACGCGAACATCCCGGCGGATGTTGTAGACGTACTGCAGGAACCAGAGCGGGAAGGTGTCGTTGTCGCCATTGGTGAAGAGGATGCTGTTGGGCTCGCAGGACTGGAGGATATTGTAGGAATAGTCATAGGCGACATAATTCCCGCTGCGGTCGTGGTCCTTGAAATTAAAGCTGAAGAGGTTGAACGGCAGGGCGAGGATGAGCAGAAGAAGGGCCAGGGCGGTGAGTCCCTTGTAGAGCCCGTTCTTTTGCGTTCCGGCCTCATGATCCTTCGCGATCATGTAATAGCGCTCCTTGATCCACTCGAAAAGGGCCGAGGCGCCGATGCCGATCCAGAGGGCAAAGGCGAAGAAAGAGCCGACGAAGACGTAATCCCGTTCGCGCGGCTGGGGGTTCTCCTGATTGAGATAGAGGACGATGGCCACGCCGGTGGCGAGAAAGAGCAGCAGGATGGAGGAGGAGTGGCGCCAGTCCTTGCGGAAATGGTAGATCATGCCGATCAATCCGATCAGGAACGGCAGGGCGCCGAGACCCCGCCAGGTGAAATTCTCCGCGATGAATCCGTCTGCACCGCGGGTATCCCCCTTGCCGATGAACTGCCAGCCGAAATAGCGCATATACATCTTTTTGATCTGGTAGTCCCAGAGAAAATCCATCTGCTTGGACCACTGCCAGGTCTTGTAATTCTCGTTCGGGTGTTCCTGGTTAAACTGCCACTCCTGTGGCAGCCCGGGGAAACGCCGCGGCAGGGTGCCCCAGTCTCCGTACTGCTCGCGATTGAGATATTTGACCATGCCGGCGGCGGTCTCGGGATCGTTCTCATCGATGACAGGATCGAGGCCGGAGCGGATCAGGATCATGGTGTAGGTGGAGTAGCCAAGCAGAACCAGAAACATGCTCATGAAGACCAGGCTGCCGATGCGGCTGCGATTGCTGACGCCCCACCATGCACCGGCGAGTACCAGAATATAGAGCGCGAGCACCGCCCACAGGCCGAGGCCGCCCGCCAGGGCCGGAATGAGCTTGACAATGCCGGGGTAGATGCCGACCGTGACCACCAGGGCGATGCCCATAAAAAACGCCAGGCTGCCGAAGGTCAGCTTTTTGTTGTTGATCTTGAGCCATTTAAAATAGATCACCAGGGCGATGGCAGGCACGGCGAGAACCGCGAGAAGATGGACGCCCAGAGAGAGGCCGATCAGATAGGCGATGATGAGCAGATAGCGCTCGGCGCCGACCTGGTCCGATTTTTCCAGCCAGACCAGGGCGAGATAAAAAACAGCAGCGGTCAGTGCCAGGGAGAAGGCATAGACCTCAGCCTCGACCGCGTTGAACCAGACCGTATCGGAAACGGCCAGGGCCAGCGCCCCGAGCAGACCGGAGGCGATGAGGATGAAGGCATCCGCGCCATCCCTGGGCTCGCCCCGCCACTGTTTAATAAGCAGGACGATGATCAGATAGGTGAGCATGATGGTCAGGGAGGTGGAGAGAGCCGACATCAGGTTGACGCGCAGGGCGATCTCCCCGGTCCAGGGGATCATGCTGGCCAGACGGCCAAGGAGAAGGTAAAAGGGGGCGCCGGGGGGATGGGGTACTGCTAAAAGATGGCTGCAGGCGATGAATTCACCGCAATCCCAGAATGAAACCGTCGGCGCTATGGTCCGCAGATAAACCACCAGGGAGAGCAGAAAAGCGGCGGCAGCGGCGATGCGGTGATAGAGCTTGAATTTTTGCATGACTCCACTCCGTTAGGTTAACCACTTGTAAAAGACGCACTCATACTAGTCTGAAATTTTTTCACCGGCAGCCGGCTCTTCGGGCTGAGCGTCCAGACTCATACCCGCAAGAATCGCCAGCGCCTTGCGCGCGGACTCGTCCCAGCTGAAAGCGCCGGCCCAGCGCCGCGCCGCTTCACCCATCCTCTCCCTCAGCTCCCGGTCGCGCAGCAGGGTGATGAGCCCCGCGGCGAGCGTTTCGATCTCGCCATAGGGGTAGAGAAGGCCGGTCTCATGGTCCTGCACCGAGTCCCGCAATCCGGGCGAATCGGCGGCCACCACCGGCACTCCACAGGCGTTGGCCTCGATGACGGTCAGTCCCCACCCCTCCTTGGGGGAGGGATTCACCGCCACCCAGGCGCGGTTCAACCAGCACACCTTCTCCTCATGGCTCACCTGGCCGGTGAACCGGACCGCTTCCCGGATCCCCAGTTCCCCCGCCAGGGCCTCCAGCGCCGGACGATGGTCCCCCTCCCCGACAATGACCAGCCGGGTTGCGGGCAAAACGGCGTGCACCAAAGGCAGCGCGCGCAGAAGGTGCTCGACGCTCTTGTAGCGCTTGAGCCGGCCAAGATGACAGATCAGCGGCTCCGGGCTCCTCTCTGCGGGCGCGACTCCATAGCGGTCGTGGTCGACCGCATTGGGCAGCAGCTCGATCGGGGCGGTGATCCCCAGCCGCCGCAGCTCAGCCCGCGTGCTCTCCGAGACCACCGCGAAGGGGGTCCGGCGGTAAATCCGCAGGGCCAGCCGCTCCGACCAGTAGACATAGCTGGCCGGAAGCAGGGAGGCCTCCAGGTAGATGCTGCGGCCGAAGAGGTGGTGCACGATGGTGAGCAAGGGTTCCCGCACAAAGCAGGGGGTGAAGAAGGGGATCTTGTTCAGGTCATCGATGACCACGTCGAACGTCTGCCGCCTGCGCAGCCGGCGATAGGCGGCCGGGACGGCGAAATTGAAGAAATTGCGCGAGCCGCTGCGGACGATCCGGATGCCGTCGATCTCCTCCTCGGGCGCGGCTCCGGCGAAGGCGGAGCAGAGGAGGGTGACCGGATGGCCCATCGCCGCAACCCGGCGAAAGATTTCGTGAAAATGGACCTCCGCCCCTCCGGAGAGGGGGTTGCGGATATCCTGCCAGTTGATGACCAGGATGCGCAAGGGTTTCACCTGGCCGTTTTATCCGCCGCAGCCGGCTTGAAACCGATGGCGCCGATATCCATGACCGTATTGAGGTGCCAGGGATGGCGGCGCAGCAGGGCGCGCACGCGGGCGCGGATCCGCCCGGCCAGAGGCAGTGCGGGCGGATGGAGCGGCAGCGCGATCCCCACCTTTTTGAGCGCCTCGCGGCCGGCGCGATAGATAAAGCTGGGGCGCATCCACTCCCCGTAAAACTCGATGCGGGAAAAACCGGTCCGTCCGAACAGACGTTCGAGCTGGGCGCGGCTGAATTCGGTCTCCCAGCCGGCAAACCAGCGGTTGAGGGCGATGAGGAGATGCTTCACCAGCGTATAGAGATGATAGCGCTGCGGGACGTCGGCCAGGGCCGCGCCGCCGGGCCGGAGCACGCGCAGATTTTCAGCCAGAATCCCGCCGGGATTGGTGAAATGCTCCAGCAGCCCCTGATGAAAAACCAGGTCGAGGGCGTCGCTGCGGAAGGGCAGGTGAAAGGCGTCGCCGCGCACCAGATAGACCGGTTGGCCCCCCTTCTGCGCCAGCTTTTGAATGACCTGCAGGGCGGGGGCTGAATAGTCGAGCATGATCACCCGGCCGCCCCGGCTGCTCAACGCCAGGCTGTCGCGGCCCGAGCCGGCACCCACCTCAAGGATCCAGCGGCCGGCCGGATCGCCGAGGCGGATGAGCTGATCGATGACCCGCTCCGAATTGGAGTAGACCTCCTCGATCTCCTCTCGCTCCTGCCAGAACTGGTCCCAGACCTCGCGCCGGTGCAGCGTCGTCTTTTGGCTCATTGTATTCCGTCGTCCCTGCTTATTCGGCCGCGCCGCTCTCCGGCGCGCCCCCGCCGGTCTCCTCTGCCGCGGGGGGCTCGGCGGAAGGAGCACTCTCTGCTGCCTTTTGCTTGTCCTTGTTCACCTCGTCGACATAATTCAGCTTGAGTTCGCTGATGACGTGGCCGATGAACTTGCTCTCATCCTCACCAAGATTGCCCGCCGTCTTGGCCTGGAGCATATCCAGCATGTCGATGGAGAGTCGCGCCTGTTCCATGTCGCGCTCGATGGCGTCGGTCATCGGATTCTTCAATTTGCCCATCTGCTGCATCGCCGCGGAGTGAAACATCATCACCAGGTTGAAAAGGAGTGCGGCGTGGTGCTTGTTCTGTTCATCCATAGCTGTGCCTCATTGTGCGGGGTTATCGACGGGGAGCAGCCGGCCGCGGCCGGTCATCCGACCCATGCCAGGCCGAAACGCTCCTGATAGTTTCTGACAAAGTAGTGGCGCGTGGCCAGGCTCGCCTGGTCGCGCAGCTGCGGATCCGCCTCGACCAGGCGGAAAGCCTCATCGCGGGCGAGGCGCAGCAGCTCCAGATCGCGGCTGGGGTCGGCCAGCTTGAGCTCCGGCAGGCCATGCTGGCGCGTGCCGAAAAATTCGCCCGGACCGCGCAGCTGCAAATCAACTTCGGCGATTTTGAAGCCGTCGTTGGTCGACGCCAGGGTCTCAAGCCGCGTCCGCGCCTCCTCGGTCAACGCGCCGTAGCTGATGAGCACGCAGTAGGACTGGCGGGAGCCGCGGCCGACGCGGCCGCGCAGCTGGTGCAGCTGGGTCAACCCGAAGCGCTCGGCGTGCTCGACCACCATGATCGAAGCGTTGGGCACATCGACGCCGACCTCGATGACGGTGGTGCTGACCAGAATCTGCAGCTCATGGCGTTTAAAAGCCGCCATGGTCGCCTCTTTCTCCTCCGGCTTCATGCGGCCATGGAGGAGACCGACGCGGAAATCCTTGAAAAAGGTGGCGCTCATCGCCTGGTAGCTCTCGACCGCGGCCTTGAGGTCCGATTTTTCCGACTCTTCGACCAACGGAAAGACAATGAAGGCCTGCGCGCCCTCCGCCACCCGGCTGCGCAGAAAATGGTAGATCCGGCTGCGCCGGCTTTCCTCCCGCCAGAAAGTCTTGACGGGTTTGCGGTTGGCCGGCAGCTCATCGATGATCGAGACATCGAGATCACCATAGACCGTCATGGTGAGGGTGCGCGGGATCGGGGTTGCCGTCATCACCAACAGATCGGGATTGAGCCCCTTCTCCCTCAGCGTGGCACGCTGCATAACGCCAAAACGGTGCTGCTCGTCGATCACCACCAGGCCGAGCTGATGAAAATCAACCGTCTCCTGGATCAGAGCGTGGGTGCCGATAATTATGCGAGCCTCCCCGGATGCGATCCGGTCAAGCAGCTCCCCGCGCGTGCTCCGCACTTGTCCGCCCACCAGCAGGACCACATCGACGCCCAACTCCCGGAGCATCGCACTGATGGTGAGATAGTGCTGCTCGGCCAGGATTTCGGTCGGGGCCATCAGGGCGGCCTGAAAGCCGTTCTCGACGGCGATCAGCATGGTGATCAATGCGACCACGGTCTTGCCCGAACCGACATCGCCCTGCAGCAGCCGGTGCATGGGCCGCGGGCTCTTCATGTCGGCGCGGATCTGGCGCAGCACCCGCTTCTGGGCGGCGGTGAGCGCGAACGGCAGTGAATCGACCAGCCTGCGGGTGAGCTCGCCCACCTTCTCGAAGCGGATGCCCCCTGTACTCTCCTGCTGATGCCGGCGGCGCAGCGCCACCAGCAGCTCCATAAAAAAGAGCTCGTCGAACTTGAGGCGCATCCGGGCGGCCTGCAGACCGGCGAAATCCGCCGGAAAGTGGATGGCGCTGAGGGCCTGCCGCAGCGGCGGCATGCCCAGCCGCGTCACCAGCTCCTCCGGGATGGTCTCTTCGACCTGATCACCCCAGTTTTTCAGCACCGCGTGCAGGATACGGCGGAAACCGCGGCTGTCAAAACCCGCCTGGCCGAGGGATTCACTCGAGGGATAGAGCGGGATGATCTTGCCGGTGTGGACCTGCTCGCCCTCCCCGGTAATGCCGAGGCGGTCGAACTCCGGATGAGTCATCTGCAATCCCTTGAAAAACCCCACCTTGCCGCTCAGGGCCAGCCATTCGCCATGCTTGAATGCCTTGTACCAGTAGGGAAGCCGTGAAAACCAGATGCAGTGTAAAAAGCCGGTGCCGTCACCGACGATGAGGACGAACCGGTTGCGCCGTCCCTTCTGCACTGTGAACTGGATCACGCGGGCGACGACGGTCACCTCCTGGTCGGGCTTGAGGCGGTTGATCTGCGTCACGGTCGAGCGGTCGAGGTATCGGCGCGGGAAATAGTAGACCAGGTCGCCGATCGTATAGATGCCCGCATTCTGCAGGGCAACCGCCCGCTTCTGGCCAATCCCCGGAATGCGGTCCACCGGCCACTCCAGGGCAGTATTGGGGCTTTTGTTCACCGGCTCGCTCGCTCAGGCCTCCCGCCGGGGGCTCACTTGTAGAGCACCGTATACTCGAAAACGCTCTCCTGGTCCGCCGCAACGCGCACCTGAAACTCGGCTTTGCCCGCATCCCGGACAGCGATGGTCGGCGTCTTGCCGATCAGGCTCCAGTCGCCGGAAAAATGCTCGACCACATTGATGACCACCTCTTCGCTCTTGTGATTGCGCAGCTTGATCTGCACCGTCTCCTGACGCGAAGTACGGGAGATCTCGCGCACATCCTTGACGACGCGCTCACCGACAATATCGAAGGCGTTGCCAAGGCTGAGGCGCACCTTCTCATCCTTGGGGGTGTGATCGAGGCGGTCTTCGCCGATGAACTCCTGGGCGCCGTCCGCATCCTGCTTGTAGACGCGCACCACCCCCTTGGGGAGCGGCATGCCCAGCCCGTTCGCCTGACTGTTCCGGAACTCGAGCTTGACCTTCACCTTGCTGCCGTCAAAGGCGCCGTCAAACGAATAGAGCTTGGTCACCGGCGTCCGCGCGGCCGGGAAGAGCGAGAGCTGCTTGATCTGCTTGTCCTTGAGCGTGGCCGGACGCTGCAGGGTGTAGAGATGATACTCGAAAAGCGCCTTCTCTTCGAACTGCGAATCCATCGCCATGGCCGCTTCGGTGCGGAACATGGCGCGCACCGGCACCGCCTGTTCGACACGGTGGACATCGCCGGCGACCAGCTTGACCTTGGCCTCTTTGTAGGTCGCACCCGACTGGTTATCGATCGAGACCCAACCGTTCAGCTGGGCCGCGTTCTCCTGCGCCTCCAGCACGGCGACATATTCAGCGTGCCAGCTCAGGCCGCTGGTAAGATAGCTGATCTCGGCCTCGTGATCGCCCGCCTTGCTGCACTCCAGCTGCCAGACCAGGGTCGGCCGCGTACGCAGCCCCTCGGGCAGGGAGGGGAATTCGATGCTCTGCAGCTTGGCGGCCTTGAGGGCCTGAACCTTGCCTGAGCCATCCAGAAGCACGATATCCCCATCCTGTGCGCTGAGCAGTGTACCGCTGTGCACCGCTCCGTTCTCCGCCGTCGCTATCACCTGCTCATCAATATACTTTTGCAGCAGCCTCTCGGTTCCCACCAGATCGTACTCATAGTCCTGCTCGAGCAGGGTGATGCCCGCCGCAGGATCGACGGCACGGAAATGGACCGAGGTCGCATCAATCTGCGCAGCCACACCGGAATAGGCGTAGGATTGGCTCCCCTTGACCAGCTTCAGGGTGCGCGCTTCGCGCACCAGGGCCAGATCCTCATTGTAGACGGTGACTGCGATTTTGGGCTCGACCGCCAGAGAGACCAGCGGCATCAGGGCCACGAAAAGAACCAGCCAGAAAGAATTTTCCATTGAGATCTCCTTCACAGTTGCATAAATGGTTTCAAGCAGGCCGCCTCCCCCCTTCAGCGGGAAGGCCGGAGGAGGTCACTCGCCGGCGATGCTCTGCAGGCTTGAGCGCAGTTTTTCCAGGGTGTGCGCAAAATCGGCGCGCTTCTTCTCCTCCTTTTCAATCACCTCTTTGGGCGCCCGGGCGATGAAATCCCGGTTCATCAGCTTCTGGGTCAAACCGAAAAGCTGGCCTTCAAGCCGGGCGATCTCCTTTTCGAGACGGACTTTCTCCCGGTCGACATCGATCAGGCCGGCCAGGGGGACGAGGATCTCGATCCCCTGAGCCACAGCGCTGGCCGCGGCCGCCGGACGCGGCTGATTATAGAGAATGCCGCCGACCCGGGCGAGCTTGTGCAGATAGCCGGCATTGCGCCCGATCAGCTCGAGAAGAGCCGCATCGGCGCTGTTGAGGATCAGATCGGCCTCTCTGGCCGGCGGAACGTTCATCTCGCCGCGGATGTTGCGCACCGCGCCGATCACCTGCTGCACGACCGTCATCTCCCGCTCCGCCGTTTCATCAAAGAGGGCCGGATCGGCCTGGGGATAACTCTGCAGCATGATGGTGCGCACGGGCTTTTCTTCCTGGTACTCCGCGGGCAGATGCTGCCAGATCTCCTCGGTGATAAACGGCATGAAAGGATGAAGCATGCGTACGCTGCTTTCAAGCACAAAGGTCGCCAGCGAACGGGCCACCCGCCGCGCAGCGGGATCGGCTTCGTCATAAAGGCGCTTCTTGATCAGCTCGAGATACCAGTCGCAGTATTCGCCCCAGATGAAATCATAGACCGCCCGCGTGGCATCGTTAAAGCGGAACTCCTGCAGCGCTCTCTCCATCTCTGCCAGGGTCCGGTTGATACGGCTGAGGATCCAGCGGTCGGCCAGTTCCATCTTCTCCACCGGAATATCCGCGATGGGCAGAAGGGTCTCCTCCCCGTCCAGGTTCATGAGGATGAAGCGGGCGGCATTCCAGAGTTTGTTGGCGAATTTCTGGCCCATCTCCACCAGGGTGTGGTCGAAACGGACATCGCCACCCAGTGGGGTCAGATAGACCATGGTGAGGCGGATCGCATCCGCGCCATAGGCGGGCACGCCGTTGCGGTAGGTAGGGTTGGTCTTGCCGAAATCGCCGATCTCCGCGGTGTCAGCGCTGCGGATAAGCCAGAAAGGATCCGGCGAGTTGCCGAGCGATTTGGACATCTTGCGGCCGTCGAGGTCGCGGATCATGCCGTTGAAATAGACCTGTTTGAAGGGGATATCGCCCATGAACTCCAGCGAGGCCATGATCATGCGCGCCACCCAGAAAAAGATGATGTCCGGACCGGTCACCAGCGTGTCGGTGGGAAAGAATTTCTGCAGATCCTCGCTCTTTTCCGGCCAGCCCAGGGTGCTGAACGGCCAGAGCCAGGAGCTGAACCAGGTGTCGAGCACATCCTCGTCCTGCCGGAGTTCGGTGCTGCCACACTCCGGACAGGAGGCGGGGGTTTCCCGGCGGACAATGGTGTGGCCCCGGTCGCAATACCAGACCGGCACGCGATGGCCCCACCAGATCTGGCGGCTGATGCACCAGTCGCGGATGTTGGTCATCCAGTGAAAATAGGTC
>JAKQKF010000322.1 GCA_029560815.1 bacterium | reverse complement strand
GGGAGTGCTTGTTGCCCTGATCGTACTGTTCACCGGCAGCGCCGTCTTTGCCCAGACGGGGATGCAGGCCGGCATGGGCATCGGCATCGGGGTGCCGATGAATGAATTCGCCGACCAGGTCAACACCGGCGGCGGATTCTGCGGTGAATTTCTTTATGCTCCGGGCAACGGCTATTTCGGCTTTGGACTCGGCATCGATTATCTGATCTACGGCTCCGAAACCAGGGAGGAGCCCTTCAGCACGACCATTCCGGACGTGACGGTGGATGTGACCACCACCAATTCGATCCTGCTCGGTTATCTGCTCCTGCGCGTCCAGGCCAAGGAGGGGCCCATCCAGCCCTATGCCGACGGCATCTTCGGTTTCGATTATCTCTTCACAGAGACCTCGATCAACGATGACGACTGGGACGACTGGGATGATCATGACGGTTACGATCAGATCGCCAGTTCGACCAATTTTGATGATACGGCCATGAGCTATGGTTTCGGCGGCGGCTGCAAGTTCCGCGTCTGGGAGGCCACCTCGGAAGCGACAGAGGTCTTTGTCGATGTGCAGGGTCGCTACCTGCGCGGCGGCGAGGCGGAATACCTGAAAAAAGGCTCCATCCGCCGTGAAAACGGTAAGCTGCTTTTCGACGTCAGCAAATCCAAAACCGATCTTCTGGTCTTCAAGGTCGGAGCCAGCGTCCAGTTCTAGCCCCCCGGCTGCTATCAAGCCCGCGGATTCGTCATCTCCGCGGGCTTTTTTTGTGCCGGACAGGCCGGAGGATCACTCCGGAAAGAGCGCTGCCAGGCTGGAGAACTGTACTCCCGCCAGGGAGGGAAGGATCAGGTCCGCATCTCCCAACTCATGGGCGGGATAGGAGGTGGTCACCGCGAGACATTTCATGCCGGCGCGTCGCGCGGAGGCGATCCCCTGTTTGGCATCCTCGATCACCAGGGTCTCCTCCGGCTGGATGGCGGGCACAGCGCCGGTCACGCGGTTGAGTTCGGCCAGTGCCCGGTTGTAGCTCTCGGG
>JAKQKF010000321.1 GCA_029560815.1 bacterium | reverse complement strand
GGGAGTGCTTGTTGCCCTGATCGTACTGTTCACCGGCAGCGCCGTCTTTGCCCAGACGGGGATGCAGGCCGGCATGGGCATCGGCATCGGGGTGCCGATGAATGAATTCGCCGACCAGGTCAACACCGGCGGCGGATTCTGTGGTGAATTTCTCTATGCTCCGGGCAACGGCTATTTCGGCTTTGGACTCGGCATCGATTATCTGATCTACGGCTCCGAAACCAGAGCGGAGCCCTTCAGCACGACCATTCCGGACGTGACGGTGGATGTGACTACCACCAATTCGATCCTGCTCGGCTTTCTGCTCCTGCGCGTACAGGCCAAGGAGGGGCCGATCCAGCCCTATGCCGACGGCGTCTTCGGATTCGATTACCTCTTCACCGAGACCTCGATCAACGATGACGACTGGGACGACTGGGATGACCATGACGGCCACGATCAGATCGCCAGTTCGACCAATTTTGATGATACGGCCATGAGCTATGGTTTTGGCGGCGGCTGCAAGTTCCGCGTCTGGGAGGCCGCCTCGGAAGCGACAGAGGTCTTTGTCGATGTGCAGGGCCGCTACCTGCGCGGCGGCGAGGCGGAATACCTGAAAAAGGGCTCCATCCGCCGCGAAAACGGCAAACTGCTCTTCGACGTCAGCAAATCCAAAACCGACCTTCTGGTCTTCAAGGTCGGGGCCAGCGTCCAGTTCTAGCCCCCCGGCTGCCATCAAGCCCGCGGATTCGTCATCTCCGCGGGCTTTTTTTGTGTCGGGCCGGCCGAAAAATCACTCCGGAAAAAGCGCTGCCAGGCTGGAGAACTGTACTCCCGCCAGAGAGGGCAGGATCAGGTCCGCCTCTCCCAATTCATGGGCGGGATAGGAGGTGGTCACCGCGAGACATTTCATGCCGGCGCGGCGCGCGGAGGCGATCCCCTGTTTGGCATCCTCGATCACCAGGGTCTCCTCCGGCTGGATGGCGGGCACAGCGCCGGTCACGCGGTTGAGTTCGGCCAGTGCCCGGTTGTAGCTCTCGGGATCGGGCTTGCTCTTGCTCACATCCTCAGCCGCAACGATCACCCGGAAGCAGGAGAGCAGATTCCCGGCAGCCAGTATGGCGCTCACCTCGCGGCGCAGCGATCCGGTGGCGATGGCCAGCGGCACAGCCGCAGCCAGTTCCCGGATCAGCTCCGCAGCGCCCGGGAAGAAACGGGTTTGGCCCGCCCGGATCATCTCCGCGTAGATCGCCCCTTTGCGCGCCACAACCTCCTGCAGCTCTTCCTCCTGCAGATTCATCCCCCGGTCGGCAAAAAAAAGCGCTATTCCACTCGGATCATCGTAGGCGAGATAGCGCTGCGCATAGAGCTCGGGGGTCAGGCCATCGCCTGCTTCGCCCAGGGCGGCCTTGACGGCCTCCAGATGCAGGGGTTCGGAATCGATCACCACGCCGTCAAAATCGAAGATGATCGCCCTCAGCACTTCTCCTCCTCTTCCAGCTTCCAGGAAAAACAGCTGCGTTTGCCGGTATGACAGGTCGGACCGCAGGGTTCGGCCATAACCAGAATCGCATCGCGGTCGCAGTCGGCATAGAGTTCGCGCACGAGCAGAAAGTTGCCCGAGCTCTCCCCTTTGGTCCAGAGCTTCCGGCGTGAACGGCTCCAGAAGGTGACCTTGCCGCTCTCCAGGGTGATGCGGAGGCTTTCGGCGTTCATGTACCCGAGCATGAGGACGTCATGGGCGGCGGCGTCCTGGATGATGGCCGGGACGAGCCCCTTTTCATCGAACTTGACCGCGGCGGTGAAATCGGCGGGACTGAGTTTTTCCATATCGGACATGGGGTTCGCTCTCCTTGCAGTTTGTTGTTCAGCCGGTGTCTTTTACAATCTGACCGGCACCTGGCGTCCGGCCAGGTAGCGCTTGACTTCCTGAATTGAGTTGCGCCGGTAATGAAAGATCGAGGCCGCCAGAGCGGCATCCGCATCGGCGAGGGCGAAGACATCGTGAATGTGCTCCGGGGCGCCGCAGCCGCCCGAAGCGATGACCGGAATGGAGAGGGCCCGGCTCACCGCGCCAGTGAGTTCGAGGTCGTAGCCCTCCCCGGTGCCGTCGCAGTCCATGGAGGTGAGCAGGATCTCCCCGGCCCCGAGGGCCTCCACCCGGTGCGCCCAGGCGAGAGTCTCCAGCTCGAGCGGGATGCGGCCGCCGTGCGAAAAGACCCGCCAGCCCAGCGCGGGATCGCGCCGGGCGTCGATGGCCACCACCACCGCCTGGCTGCCGAAGCGCTCAGCCAGCTCGCTGACCAGCTCGGGGCGAGCAATCGCCGCCGTGTTGACGGCCACCTTGTCGGCTCCCCTCTGCAGCAGCTTCTGGGCATCGGCGAGGGTGCGCACCCCTCCTCCGACCGTCAGGGGCATGAAGATATGCTCCGCCGTCCGCGCCACCACATCGAGCAGAATGGCGCGTTTTTCCGCCGAGGCGGTGATGTCGAGAAAAACCAGTTCGTCAGCGCCCTGCTCGTCGTAATAGCGCGCCTGAGCGACGGGGTCACCGGCATCGCGCAGCTGCAGGAACTGGATCCCTTTGACGACCCGCCCCTCCTTGACATCGAGACAGGGTATGATGCGTTTGGCCAGCATGGTCTACCTCTGAGTATAGGTCCGGATCAGATCCGCCAGGATCAGCTCTTTTTCATAGAGGGCGGTGCCGACAATAGCCCCCTCAATGTTGGTCAGGGGGAGGCTGGCAAGGGCCGCCAGGTGCTCGGGGCGCGAAAAGCCGCCGGAGGCGATGATGCCCATCCCGGTCGCCCGGGCGATGGCCTCCAGCCGGAGGAGATTGGGACCGCTTCCCTCGCCATCCCGTGCGATATCGGTATAGATGATGCGCTCGAGCCCGGCCTCTTCCAGGGCTGCGATAAATGCCGCCAGCTCCCACGCCGACTCTTCTTCCCACCCCCTGATAGCGACCTTTTCCCCCCGGGCATCGACGCCGGCGACGATGCGGCCGGCACCGAAACGGCGCACGGCCTCGCCGGGGAGCTCCGGCCGGGTCGCTGCAGCGGTGCCCAGGATCACCCGCGCCACCCCCAGGTCAAGCCAGGCCTCGATCTGCTCCAGCGTTCGAATGCCCCCACCCAGTTCGACGGCGCAGGAGGTACGCCGGAGAATGGCGGCAATGGCGCGGCCGTTGGCGCCGGTGCTGCCAAAGGCGCCGTCAAGATCGACGACATGGATCCAGGCAGCCCCCTCCTCCTCCCATTGCGCCGCCACGGCGGCGGGATCGTCGGCATAAACCTTTCGCGTCGCGCGCGCCCCCTGCTTGAGACGCACGCAGCGTCCATCCATCAGATCGATGGCGGGAATGATGAGCATGGTTTTTCCCTCACAAGGTGATGAAATTGCGCAGGAGCTGCAGGCCGTGCCGCTGCGATTTTTCCGGATGAAACTGGACGGCATGCAAAGCACCCGACTGGATCGCCGCCGGGACGGGGCCGCCATAGTCGGTGAGGCCGGTGATCAGCTCCGGCTGCGCCGGCTCCGCATAATAGGAGTGGGCAAAATAAAAATAACTGCCCGCCGGAATCTCGCGCCACAGAGGCGAGGCCTGCTTCTGTTCAAGGGCGTTCCAGCCGAGATGGGGGACCTTGAGCGGCGGCGCAAAGCGGCGCACCCGGCCGGGCAGCAGCCCCAGACCGGCCGCCCCCGGGCTCTCCTCGCTCGCCCCGAAGAGCAGCTGCATGCCCAGACAAATGCCCAGAAAAGGGCGGCCGCTGGCGATGAAGGCGCAGATCGCTTCGCGCAGGCCGAGTGCATCGATAGCCTCGACGGCCTTGCCAAAGGCCCCCACCCCCGGCAAAACAACTCTCTCCGCAGCCCCGATTTCTGCAGGTGAAGAGGTCACACTCGCCTCGGCCCCGAGATGCTCCAGAGCCTTGAGGACGCTGCGGAGATTGCCCGCCCCATAGTCGATCACGGCGATCACTTGAGCCTCCCTTTGGTCGAGGGCACCCCCACCCGGCGCGGATCGATGGCGACAGCCGCGCCCAGGGCGCGCGCCACCGCCTTGATGACCGCCTCCATGATGTGGTGCTGGTTCCGCCCGGCGAGGAGCGTCACATGCAGGGTGATGCCGGCGTTGACAGCCAGTGCGCGCAGAAACTCGACCAGCAGCTCGCCGTCAAAGGTGCCGACCATACGCAGGGGAACGGGACACCGCCAGGCGAGATAGCCGCGGCCGCTGACATCGACCACCGCCCGGGCAAGGGCCTCATCGAGGGGGCAGTAGGCGTGGCCGAAGCGGACGATCCCCTCCCTCTCCCCCAGCGCCGCCGAGATCGCCTGCCCCAGCAGAATGCCGGCATCCTCGACGGTGTGGTGGCCATCGACATGCAGATCCCCGGCTGCCGTAAGCTCCAGGTCGATCAGACTGTGCCTGGCGAGGGCGGTAAGCAGATGGTCGAAAAAACCGATTCCCGTAGTAACGCCGGAGCGGCCGGAACCGTCCAGATCGAGCGTCACAGTGACGGCGGTCTCCGCCGTCTGCCGGGACAGAGTGGACTTGCGCTGGTTCATGACAGACTCTCCTTCAAGGCTTCAAGAAACCAAAGATTCTCGTCGTGCGATCCTGTGTTGACGCGCAGGTGATTCTCGAGGAGGGGATACCCGGAGACATCGCGAACGAGGATGCCCCGCTCCTTGAGGCGGCGAAAGAGACTTTTGCCGTCCGCGCAGCGAAAAAGCAGAAAATTGGCCGCCGAGGGGTAGACCGTGACGGCGGCGATCCGCCGCATCTCAGCCAGGAGCCACTCGCGCTCGCGCACGATCCAGGCGACCCTCTCCTCCAGCAGACCCGGGTCAACGAGCAGGCGCAGGGCGATGTGCTCGGTGAGCAGATTGACCGTATAGGGCAGATGGGCCTTGCGCAGCTGGTCGATGTTGGCGGGATGGGAGATCAGATAGCCGAGCCGCAGGCCGGCCATGCTGAAAGCTTTGGAAAAGGTGCGCGAGAGGACCAGTCCGGGATACTGTTCGAGCAGGGAGAGGCCGCTCCAGCCGCCGAACTCGGCATAGGCCTCGTCGAGGAAGACCAGGCCGGGTGCAGCCTGGCAGATCGCCTCGACCTCAGGCCGGCTGAGCGCCCGGCCGGTCGGGTTGTCCGGTGAGCAGAGCAGGATCAGTTTGGGAGCCCCGGTGCGGATCGCCGCCAGAGCCTCCTCGAGCGGGAACGGACGGTCCGGCGGGCAGAGGATCCCGGTGGTTTGGGCCCCGTTGATAGTGGCGAAGAGCTCGAAAAGGCCGAAGGTCGGAGGAAAGTAGAGGAGCCCTTCGCCCGGTTCGATGACGGCGGCCAGCAGGGTCTGCAGCAGCTGGTTGGAGCCGTTGCCCGGCAGGATCTGGCCGGGCCGCAGGCCGTGGCGGGCGGCGAGGGCCTCCTTCAGGGCGCCCGATTCGCTGGCGGGATAGCGATTCCAGGGCAGGGCGGCAGCCTCCATAAGCAGTTCCTTCTTGAAGGCTTCCGGAAGATCGAAGGGGCTTTCATTCTGGTTGAGTTTGGCACGTACGCGCTCCTGCGGGGGCGGCTCATAGCCGGCCAGAGCCGTGACCGCCCGCTTGAAGTATCTATCCATTGTTTTGCACCCTTTTAGTTACGGCATTGGCATGGGCGTCGAGCCCCTCGGCCAGGGCAAAGCGGGCGATCTTGTCCGCATGCCTGGTCAGGGCTTCACGGCTGTAGGAGATGACGCTGCTGAACTTGAAAAAATCCTCGGTACGCAGGGGCGAAAAAAAGCGCCCGGTGCCATTGGTCGGAAGAATATGGTTCGGCCCGGCCCAATAATCGCCCACAGTCTCAGGCGACCAGGAGCCGAGAAAGATCGCCCCGGCGGTGCGGATCCCGCCGAGAACACTCCAGGGATCGCGAAGGTGCAGACCGAGATGCTCGGGGGCGAGGCGGTTGGCCAGGGCAACGGACTCGTCCAGCCCGCTGCTGAGCAGGATCGCGCCGTACTCCGCGAGCGAACGGCTGAGGATCTCCCTGCGCTGAAGGGCGGCATACTGTCCGGTCACCTCCCGCTGCACTGCCAGCGCCAGGCTTTCCGAGTCCGTCACCAGCAGGCTGGAGGCGAGGGGATCGTGCTCCGCCTGGGCGAGCAGGTCGGCGGCGACAAATGCCGGCTCGGCGCTCTCGTCGGCCACGACCAGAACTTCGCTCGGACCGGCCACCATGTCGATGCCGCACTGCCCGAAGAGCAGCTTTTTCGCTGCTGCCACATAGATGTTGCCGGGGCCGGCGATCTTGTCCACCCTGGGGATGCTCTGCGTACCGAAGGCGAGGGCGGCGATGGCCTGGCTGCCCCCGACACGAAAGAGGCGCGTGATCCCCAGCTCATACACAGTGGCGAGGATGACCGGATTGACCTGCAGATCAGCGCCGCATGGAGTGACCACAACGATCTCACTGACGCCGGCTGCGATGGCGGGGGCCGCGGCCATGATCAGGGAACTGGGATAGGCGGCCCGCCCGCCCGGCACGTAGAGCCCGACCCGTTCGAGGGGGATCGCCCGCTGACCGAGCACGACGCCATCCGCCTCCCAGTCGATCCAGGAGCGGGGGATCGATTTGCGATGAAAGCGGGTGATGTTCCCGATCGCCTCCCGGATCACCTCAAGCAGGGTGCTGTCGCACTCCGCATGCGCGCGTTCCATCTCTGCGGCCGGGACGACAAGCGTCGATGGGAGCAGTTCGGCGCCGTCGAAGCGGCGGGCGTATTCGATCAGCGCCTCATCCCCGCGATCACGCACATCCGCGATGATTCCGGCGACGCGCGCCTCCACCTCTCCGGCCGTCTGCGCCCGCCGCGATTCATAGCGGGTGATGAACTCCTCGATGGCCCCGTTTCTGTACAGGTTTATCATGGAACTATCCATCCTTTCGCGGTAATCCGCCTGCGCGGGCGGTTTTCAATAGATGACCTTGTTGAGCGGATACTCGATGATGTCCTGCGCGCCGGCTTTTTTCAGTCTGGGGATCAGTTTGCGCACCGACTGCTCCTCGATGATGGTTTCGACGGCCACCCATTCGGAACCATGGAGGGGGGAAATGGTCGGATTTTTCATGGCGGGCAGTTCCTTCATCAGATCCTCCAGCCGCGCCGCGGGGGCATTCATCTTGAGGCCGACCTTGCCCTCCGCGCGGATCGCCCCCTGCAGCATCATGTTGAAATTTTCGATCTTTTCCCGCTTGGCCGGATCGCTCCAGCTCTTTTTGTTGGCGATGAGCATGGTGCGGGATTCGAGCAGGGTCTCGATGATACGCAGATTGTTGGCGCGCAGCGAACTGCCGGTCTCGGTCACCTCAACGATGGCGTCGACCAGGGCCGGCGCTTTGACTTCGGTCGCCCCCCAGCTGAACTCGACCTCGGCGCTGACCTGGTTGCGTTCCAGATAATCGCGGGTCATGTTGACCAGCTCCGTGGCGATGCGCTTGCCCTGCAGGTCCCGGACGCTCTGGATCGGCGAATCCGCCGGGACCGCCAGCACCCAGCGCACCGGCCGCATTGTCAGTTTGGCATAGGTCAGCTCGGCCACCTCAACCACATCCGCCCGGCACTCCATGATCCAGTCCTTGCCGGTCAGGCCGACATCGAAAACCCCCTCCTGCACATAGCGGGCGATCTCCTGGGCGCGGATGAGGATGGCCTCGATCTCCTCATCGTCGATGGAGGGAAAATAGGAGCGTTCGCTGACGGAAAAATGATAACCGGCCTTGGCGAGGAGGCGGAAAGTAGCCTCCTGCAAACTGCCCTTGGGCAGGCCGATCCTGAGCACCCGTTCGTCCAATCCATTCCAGTCCACCATAACGTCTCCTTTCGTGCAGGGGTAAAATAAAAAAAGCCCGCTGAACAGGTCAGCGGGCAATGTGAAAACACCATTCCAAACCGGTTCGTCAGGAGAGCAGGGCCTCCGCATGATGGTGGACATGGTGGTGATGTTTTTGGTTGATAGTCGTCATAATTTAATGTATCAAATTCCGGATATAAATGCAACAAAAAACTATCATCCGAGAACGTTAAGTGCGGCATCTGTATCTTCGAGATTCTCAAAAAGATAATCCGGATTCCAGGCGGCGAGATGGCTCACCGGATGACTGGCTGCGGCTACCGCCACAGCGATCGCCCCGTGCGGCCGGGCGCACTGGATGTCGTAGGGGGTGTCCCCGATGACATACACCTCCTCCGGCCGCGGCGTGAGGCCGCTCAGCTCACGGAAACGCGTCACCGCAAAGGGGAGCAGCTGGTCGCGCACCCCGGAATCGTCCGCAAAGGCGCCGAACCGGAAATAGCGGTCGAGTCCGAAATCCGCCAGCTTGAGATAGCCGCTGGTGCGCCAGTTGCCGGTGAGGAGGCCGAGGTGGACATCCGGGCGCCCGTTCAGGGCTTCGAGCAGGGCCGGGATGCCGGGCATAAGGCGCTTGCCCTCCACCGGCAGGGGCATCTCCTCCTCCAGCAGTTCGAAATAGCGCCGTTTGTAAGCCTCCTCGATCTCCGGGGAATGGGGCAGCCCGAACCTGTCCAGGGCATCCCGGAGGATCGAACTGTCGGTGCGGCCGGAGAGGCTGATGCCGGCGAGGGCGTCGGGGATGGCATAGAGATCGGCGAAGGCCCGGGTCATGGCGCGCAATCCCGCTCCGCCGGAGAGGACCAGGGTGCCGTCGATATCGAAGAGCAGCAGCTTCACTAAAACTCTCCGCTCACGCCCAGCCCCGGTCCGCCGGGAAGGATCAGCCAGCCATCCTTGACTGTCACCCCGGTGAAGGGGTCCCTGGCGAGGAGGAGGTTGCCGTCGAGATCGGGATAGTCGGTCAGGGGCGAGAGATGCGCCGCCGCAGTGATCGAGAGCGAGCTCGAGACCATGCAGCCGAGCATGATCTTGAGCCCGAGGGAGCGGGCCATCCAGATCATGCGCAGGGATTCCTGAAGTCCGCCGGCCTTGTCCACCTTGATATTGATGCCGTCGAAGGCCTCGGCCAGTTTGGGGATATCTGCGCTGGTCTTGACCGACTCGTCGGCGAGGATG
>JAKQKF010000317.1 GCA_029560815.1 bacterium | reverse complement strand
ACCCAGACCGGCCCACGAGATCGCCCTCGAAGAGCTCAGGACCCTGGTCGCCAGCGACTGGCTCGCCACCGGTAAACACAAAGCCTGGCACAGCGAGCTGGCCGATATTATCCGCCGCGATATCCAGGGACGCTACGGCATCGATGCCCCCGAAATGACCAGCCGGCAGCTGCTTGGCGCCCTCGACAAGTACGGCCTTGAGGAGAAATGGCTGCCCGGTCTCAAGGAGCTGCTGTCGATCTGCGATATGGCCAAGTTTGCCAAGTATGTGCCGGAGACCGCCGAGACCGAACGCCTTCTGTCAACTGCTTTTGAATTTGTCGAAGGCACCAGACTGGTATGGGCTGAGCCGGAGCCGCCCAAGGCCGGTGGCGCTGAGTCAGAAACCGGCGCTGTGGAGGAGAACCCGGCCGGAACCCCGGAAGGGGATGAGGCGGCGGCGAGTGGACCCGCGGCATCGGCCGCCACTGCAAAAGTCGGAGAGCAGGACGTAACCACGGCCGGAGTGAAGGCTGCCAGCAGGGAGGGCAACTGATATGTTCCGCTTTGCCAATCCTGAATTCCTTTTCCTGCTGCTCATCCTGCCGGTGATGCTCTTCTGGTATCTGCGCCGCAGCCTGCGCAGCCGCTCGACTGTACGCTATTCGGACATCGCCCTCATCAAGGAGGTTGGCACCTCCAGCCGGCGCCGCTACCGCCATCTCCTCTTTCTGCTGCGCCTGGCCGCCCTCGCCCTGCTGATCATCGCCTTCGCCCGCCCCCAGGCCGGCAGCCGCGAGGAGGAGATGATCACCGAAGGCATCGACATCGTCCTCTCGATGGACATCTCCAGCTCGATGCTGGCGGAGGACTTTCAACCCAAGAACCGCCTCGAAGCGGCCAAGCTGGTCGCCGCCGATTTCATCAAGGGACGGAGCAATGACCGCATCGGCATGGTGGTCTTCGCCGGCCAGAGTTTCACCCAGTGCCCGCTTACCCTCGATTATGGCATCCTCCTCAAGTTCCTGGAGGAGATCCATATCGGCCAGATCGAGGACGGCACCGCCATCGGCATGGGACTGGGCACCAGCGTCAATCGCCTGCGCGACAGCAAGGCCAAGAGCAAGGTGGTGATCCTCCTCACCGACGGCCAGAACAACCGCGGCGAGCTTGATCCCATCACCGCGGCGCGCATCGCCAAAAGCTTCAATATCCGGGTTTACACCATCGGCGCCGGCAGCAAGGGGGAAGCGCTCTACCCGGTCGACGACCCCATCTTCGGACGGCGCTATGTGCGCATGCCGGTAAATATCGATGAGAATCTGCTCCGCCGCGTGGCGGAGATCACCAACGGCCAGTATTTCCGTGCCACCGACAAGACCAGCCTTGAGCGGATCTACAAAGAGATCAGCGAAATGGAAAAGACCAAGATCGAGGTGAAACAGTACACCCGCTATCGCGAACTCTTCTCCCGCTATCTGATCGCCGCCCTGATCCTCCTCGCCCTTGAGGTG
>JAKQKF010000300.1 GCA_029560815.1 bacterium | reverse complement strand
GGCTCATCGTTCTGGAAACCCGCGGCCGTGAGGCCGAACTGGGCCGCATCTATCACCGCCCGTGGTTCGTCCAGGCGCCGGTCATCATCGCCATTGTGACCCTGCCTGACGAAGCCTGGTCTCGCCGGGACGGCGCCAACTATGCCTTTGTCGACGCGGCCATCGCCTTCGACCATCTCATACTGGCCGCGACCGATCTCGGACTGGGCACCTGCTGGATCGCCGCTTTCGATCCCCAGGCCGCACGCGAGGTGCTGCAGCTGCCGGAGAGTGCTGTACCGGTCGCCTTTACTCCGTTGGGCTATCCCGCGGATCAGCCCGGGATCAAAAAACGCAAAGCTCTGAGTGAAATCGTCAAAAACGGGAGCTGGTAATAGACGATCGGATGCGGCCCAGCTGACCCGAAGGCAGCGAACCGATATGAGCCGCTGCGAAGCGGTCAATCCTGACCTGCCGGCTCCAGCAGAATCACCTTCTTTTTGCTCTCGTTGCCGCTGCGGTCAACAGCGGTCACGGCGACTGCGCTCACCTTTCCTCCGTCCGCCGGCAGCCCGGCGCTGAGACGCCCGGCCGGATAGATCTCCGGCCGCCAGCCGCCCGCGCGCCGGGTGTAGAGCACGTAGACGAAGGGCGCCTCCTTGCCTTTGGGCTGCCAGGAGATACGCCAGCCGCTGCTGTCGGAAACGGCCTGCACTGCCGGAGGTTCAGGGGCCTTGTCATCGATCCAGGAGCAGGCGGGCATCAGCGCCGGTTTGGCGAAAGGCCCGCCGGCCAGGGCCTTGAAGATGACGCTGTCCGGGTTCATCAGGGAACGCATGCTGAACTGGATCGTCCCCGGAGCAGCCTGAATCATGCCGCGGGTCACCATCACCTGACCGACAATCTCGCGGGCCATCTCCTCATGCGGTACCCCGGGCCGCAGATAGAGGCCGGGCCACAAATGGCGCTTCTTTTTGTTCTCCCCTTCCCACCACCCCAGAATCACCGGGTAACTCGTCTGCATACTCGCGATGTTCCAGTAGATCTGCGGGGTATAATAATCGACCCACCCCTTGTTGAGCCACAACCGGGCGTCCGCATAGAGGACAGCATACTGGTCGAATCCTCCGCCGTAACCCTCAGGATAGCCCGGGCGATAGACACCGAACGGGCTGATGCCGAATTTGACCCGCGGTTTGGCTTTCCTGATCTCCTTGTACAGCCGCTCGATGAAACGGTTCACCGCCTCGCGCCGCCAGTCGTCGCGCGCCATCTTCCCCCCGCCACCCTGATAGGCCTGCCAGGCTGCATCATCGGGGAAATCCCGCCCCAGATTGTACTCCCGGTAAGGATAGAAATAGTCATCAAAATGAATGCCGTCGACGTCGTAGCGCCGGATGATATCCAGCACCACGGCCAGGGAGTGTTCCTGCACACCCTTGACGGCCGGATCCATCCAGTAGTAGCCGGTATCGGCCAGCGCGTGCACCCACTCCGGGTGGCTGCGCACGACAGAATTAGCGGCGAAACCGGAACGCATCGCCGGATGGCCGGCGCGGTAGGGATTGAGCCAGGCGTGCAGTTCGATGCCGCGGGCATGCGCCTGTTCGACCCAGAATTGGAGGGGATCATAGAAAGGCTCCGGAGCGCGGCCCTGCTCACCGGTCAGATACCAGGACCAGGGCTCCAGTTCCGAGGCGTAGAGAGCGTCCGCCTGCGGGCGCACCTGCAGGACGACGGCGTTCATGCGCAGGGCCTGCACGCGGTCGAGGATGACTACGGCTTCGGCCTGCTGCTCCTCAACCGGCAGTCCGGGACGCGAGGGCCAGTCGATGTTGGCCACAGTGGCCACCCAGACGCCGCGCATCTCGCGCAAAACCGCCGGCGGCTCTCCGGCCGCTCCGGCCGCAGGTGAAAAAGCGGCCAGCAGCGCCGACAGCAGCAGCGCGACGACCGAGCGCTTGCGATGCAGCTGCTTGATGGTTTTCATGATCAGTCTGCGCGGCAGATGCCGGCCGCTCCAGGCGCCGATGCGGTTGAAAGCGCCGGTGATGACCACCCGCCGGCCGGCCAGCACGCCCCGATAGCCCATCTCGGCTACCTCGCCCGCGCTCATCATCTTGAGCGGCCCGCGCTTCGTCCGGCCGACGCCGGTCCCTTCAGTGCCGGCGCGCACCTGGAACTCCGTCGCTGTCGGCCCCGGGCACAGTGCCGTGACCGTCACGCCCGTGCCCCGGCACTCTTCCGAAAGAGCCTCACTGAAAGAGAGCACAAAGGCCTTGCTGGCGTAATAAATCGCCATGTAGGGCCCGGGCTGAAAGGCCGCTGTGGAGGCGACGTTGAGGATGCGGCCGCGACCGCGTTCAGTCATCCCCGGCAAAAAGAGCCGGGTCAGATGGAGCAGACTGGTGATATTGACCTGGACCATATCCGCGTTTTTTTTCCATTCCGTGTTGAGGAAAGCGCCATGGTCGCCAAAACCGGCATTGTTGACCAGCAGGTCGATCTCGAGGCCCTTGCCAGCCACAGCCTGGAATATCTCTTCCGGCGCGGCGGGGTTGGCCAGATCCTTGACCAGGGAGATTGCCGTGGCGGCACCGCTGGCGGAGAGTTCGGCCGAGACCTCAGCCAGACGGGCTTCACTGCGAGCGACCAGCACCAGCTGATCACCATCGCGGGCAAACCGTTTGGCCAGTTCATAACCGATGCCGAAGGTGGCGCCGGTGATGAGGATGGTTTTCTTCTTGAGCATTTTTTCCCCGTCAATAGAGTGAATGATATTGATCAGTTACCGGCCGGCTGAATGCTTTTAGATACTCCTCCGCAGCGTTCTGACCGCTTCGACCATCAGGACCAGGGCCAGCGCGAAGAGGACCATGGCGATGATGCCGACCGTACTGAAACCGTACTGGCCGATGAGCTGGGTCAGGGCCCAGACGGTCATGACATTCATAAAGAGCATCGGGACGGCTACGTAAAAACTCATCTTGCCGGTTTTGCGGAGCCAGACCAGAATCACCAGTAAAGTAAGACCCGCCAGGAGCTGGTTGGTGGCGCCGAAGACCGGCCAGATCGCCTTCCAGACCGGCATGGGGTTGCCCTGGGGGTCCGTGAGGGTGAGCAGGACAAAAATCAGCGGCAGCAGGAGGGTCGCCGCGGTCGAAAGAAAGCGGCTGCCGGAGCCCCGCATGCCAAAAAATTCTTCAAAAATATAGCGCCCCAGCCGCGTAGCGGTGTCGAGGGTGGTCAGTATAAAAGTGGAGAGAGCGAGCAGTCCGAAGGAGCTCCCCAGCTTGTGGGGGATGCCGAAAACTGCGAAGAAATTGCCGATCCCCTGCCCGTAGACCGCCATGGGCGCCTGGCCGGCCAGAGATGCGCCGTGCGGAAGCATGGCGACGGTGGCGACGGCGATCACCGCCACCACCCCTTCGATCAGCATGGCCCCGTAGCCGATGGTGCGCGCATCCCCCTCCTTGTCGATCTGCTTGGAGGAGGTGCCGGAGGCGACGATCGCATGAAAGCCGGAGCAGGCGCCGCAGGCCACGGTGATGAAAAGGATGGGGAACAGCGCCCCCAGTCCCGGCGCATGCCAGGCGGTGACGGCGGGATAGAGGATGGTATAGCCGCCGAAAAGGATCCCGAAAAAGCCACCCAGGACCGAAAAGTAAAGCAGGTACGAAGAGAGGTAATCACGCGGCTGCAGCAGGATCCAGACCGGGGTGACAGAGGCGATGAAGGCGTAGAGGATCAGCGCCACGCTCCAGAAGCGTCCAGCGCCAAGGCCCGAGAAGGAGGCGACGCCGGCCGCATGCAGGGGCGCGATATGGCCGATCCAGGTGGCCAGCAGCACCAGCGGCACGAAAATGAGCGAGCTGGTCAAGAGGGAAAGCTTGAGCCGGTAGAGGGTGAAACCAAAGCCCACCGCCAGGGCTATGAAGATGAGCGAGGAGGTGGCCACGCCGCCATCCTCGACGAAGGTGGTGGCGGTGAGGTCGGTGAAGACCGTGAGGACGTAAACCAGAGTCAGCCAGATAAAGGCGAGAAAAAGCTTGTAGGCGAGAGGGCTCATCTGCTCGCGGGCGATTTCGGCGATCGAGCGCGCCTTGTGGCGGATCGAGGCGACCAGGGAGGCATAATCGTGAACCCCGCCGATAAAGATCGAGCCGAGGATGATCCAGAGCAGCGTCGGCAGCCAGCCGAAAGCGACGGTGGCGATGATCGGGCCGACGATCGGTCCCGCTCCCGCGATGGAGGAGAAATGGTGACCCAGCAGCACCGGCTTGGGAGCTGGCACGCGGTCAATGCCGTCAAAATCGGCGTGGCTCGGAGTCGGGGTCGCGTTGTCAATCGAGAATTGCCGGTCCAGAAAGGCGCCGTAAAAGCGCCAGGCCAGCAGAAACAGCAGCACAGCGGCGAGGAGGATGGTGAACAGCATAGGCTCTTCCCTCTTTGGACAGCTGACTGAACTCTGAAGGGGTGGTACGCAAAGAGCCCGGATGACCCGGGCTCTTTGCGCTTGCGAATGCTTAGGCCAGCGGTTTGAAGGTGTCGACGAACCTGATGTTCATCTTTTCAAGTTCCGCCAGAACCGGTTCATAGATCTCCGGCACGGTGGGAATATGGACGCCGGTGAGCTTGATCTTGCCCTGATTCATCAGCTTGACCGCGACGGCCGCCGGCAGACTCACGGTGCGCGCCATGGAGCTGTCGCCGTAGGGGATGCCATAGTCGACCAGCAGGCTGGTGATCGCCTCTTTTCTGCCGCCCGGATACTCGGCCATGAACTCGTGCTGCAAAACAACCAGATCGCGTTCGCCCGGCTTGTAGGCCATTTTTCTCTCCATCAGCGCCGTCAGGGCGTCGAGGACGGTCGGCGGATCGCACTTGACGGGATCGTCACTGAAGAGGCCCAGCCACTCGAAACGCTTGATCACGTCATGAACAACCGGCAGCTCGAGGTGTTCGGCCATGGCGGCCTTGAGCCCATCGGGTTTGGCATCGATCAGTGAGGCCGTCAGCTGCGCCCAGGTCCAGTTGAGAATCTCCGGCCGTTCTGTGTCATTCAGGAAGCCGAGGCGCACCACTTTCTCCAGAGTCTCGCACCAGCCGGGGTTGCGGAAGGTGCCGCGGAAGATGGTTTTGGCATCCTTGAGCCCGTAGAGCTCCTGATAGAGCATGGAATCGCGGTTGGGATAGAGTTCGAGCCAGCCCAGGCCCCTGACGTCCTTGATCGCGACGGTGCGGAAGAGGTCTTTGTTCTCGATCACCATATCCTTGCCGTCCTTGAGAAAGTGGGCGGAATTGCGTCCGGCGAGGAGAACGCCGCGCGGGCTCCAGGAAAACTTGTAGCCGAAAGGATTGTCATTGGCTTCGGGCGCGGGCAAACCGCCACAGACCGATTCAAAGGAGGTGACGCGTCCCCCCTTGTGTTCCACCTCATGGATCATCTTCATCGCCGACATGTGGTCGATGCCGGGGTCGAGGCCGATTTCATTCAGGAATAAAAGTCCCTGGTCCCTGGCCTGCTGATCGAGGGCGCGCATGGCGGGGCTCACATAACTGGTGGTCACCAGGTTGGTCTTGTGCTTCAGGCACAATTCCGCCACCTGCACGTGATAGATCCACGGCAGGAGGCTGATGGCCACATCGGCGTCCGCCACCAGGGCCTCAAGCTTTTCCTTCTCCTGCACAGTGGCCGCGACCGCCTTGCCCGCAGGATGGTTTTCGATCAGGGCCTCCGCCTTGCTGACTGTACGGCTGGCGATGATCACCTGCGTATCAGGCTGATCGAGCAGATAGCGTACCAGGGGACGTGAAACCAGACCAGCACCAAGAACCAGAACTTTTTTCATACCTCTTCTCCTTTAGGCTTTGTTCAAGTGCTCTTTGAGATAGTTATAAGCCGGTGTCAGTTCACCGTGGTGGCAAATCACGGCGTTTTTGATCTCCGGCGGCAAATTCAGTTTGGCATAGGGCTGGCTGTAATCAGCCAGGCAGATGGCCGGAACAAATGGATGGAGCGACTGGCTAAAGGCCTCCGAGGCGTCGCGGGGGACCTCCGCGGGCAGGTTATCGACCGCCATGATCACCAGACCATCCCCCTCATGACCGTCGCGGATGGAATCGGAGCCGGGGTCATAGACGAAGATCGGATTGTCCGATTCGGTCGCCTTTTCCGTGCATTCGATCGAACCGTTGATGTCGCAGCTGATATCGCCGACTACCTGCAGGTTCATCGGCCGCCCCTCGGACCAGCGCTGTTTCAGATAGTTCTTGGTCAGCAGGCGGGGGTAGCGTTTGTCCCAGTAGATGCCGTTGACCAGAACGCTGAGATGGGGCAGATGATCTTCAAATTGGGAGTGGTACCCTTCGGGGTGCTCAAAATAGTCGTTGAGATCAAAAGCCCGCGCGGGGTCGACCGGCTTGACCATATCGCGCTCGGCAAAGACCACCTTGTGCAGGATGCCGTCACGGCGCGGTGTCAGCCCGGCCAGATCCTGCGGTTCCACCTCCTGGTGCGGCAGCAGATCAAAAACCTCCTGCGCTCCCTTGGAGACATGGCCGTAGCCTGAAAAACCGACGACAAGCGGGCGGACCGGCTCGGGCAGCCCCTTTTCGGCGATCCGGCGTCCGGCCTCCCCGACCGCCGTCTTGGCCTCGGCGATGTCCCGGTATTCATAGGCCATACGGATTCCGGCGAAGGGGGTCTCGAAGCCCTGATACTGCAGACGCCGTCCGAGGGCGTGCAGGGTATCCACCATGCCCGCCATGCCGGCGAAGCGGCCGAAAAATACCAGCCGGCGCCCCCGGGCGTCCTTGATCAGCTCATAATCGATAAGGGTGGAGCGGCTCTCGAGCAGATACCGCAGCATGGGCATGTTGTATTTCTGTCCCTTGATCGTATGCGAAAAAAAGAGGTAGGTCTTGCCGGGGTGGAGAAGCGGGATCGGAATTTCCTTGATGCCAAAGATAACGGAGCAAGGAGTGAGGTCCTCCTCGATGCTGGCTCCTGCACGCTCATACTCCTGATCCGAAAAGGCGCGCGTCGGGTAGGGCTGGCAGTAGAACTCGAGCGGCAGCTCCTCTTTGAATTTGGTGATCTGTTCGGGGATGATGGCAGCCCTGCGCTCCCAGATATTTTTATCTTCGCGACGAATTCCGACTATTTTTTTCATCCCTTTCCTCCAGGCCGGTTTCCATTTCGGGCGGCAGCCGTGCGCATCCTCCCATGCGGCGGGCCCAATCCAGTGGTCCCTATTCTAGCAAAATTAGGCCAGAATGTCAATCTATTTTTAAGGATTGCAATGACAGCTGCCGGGACAAAGAACAGCCCCGTTCCTCTTACCTGTTCTCCTCCCGGCCTGCCAGTTGTCCGCAGGCGGCGTTGATGTCCGCCCCCTTGCTCCAGCGGATCGAAACCGGGGCGTGCAAGGGGGCCAGCCAGCCGGCGAAACGGGTCACGCTCTCCTCGCCGGGCGGGTCAAAGCCGGGCACGGCCGGATTGTAGGGAATCAGATTGACCTTGCAGGGGAGTTCGGCCGCCAGCCGGCGCAGCGCTGCGGCATCCTCCTCGCCGTCGTTGAAACCCGCGAGGAGGACATATTCGAAGGTCGGCCGGCGCCGGGCTTTTTTGGCGTAATACTTGATCGCGTTGAGGAGTTCGGGCAGGGGGTAACGTTTGGCCACAGGGACGATCTGCCGGCGTTTCGCGTCGATGGCGGAATGGAGCGAGACGGCGAGGCGATAAGGCTGCCCCTCCTCCGCATAGCGCATAATGGCCGGGGTGATGCCGACCGTGGAGATGACGATATGGCGGTGGCCGACGGCGATCCCATCAGCGTTGTTGATGAGGCCGGCCGCGGCCATGACGGCTTCATAATTGAGCAGGGGCTCACCCATGCCCATAAAGACGATGTTGGTCGGCAGTTCACCGGTCTCCCGCGCCGCCTGCAGCACCTGATCGACGATCTCGCCGGTGGTCAGGTTGCGTTTGAAACCCAGGGCGCCGGTGGCGCAAAAGGCGCAGCCGAGAGCGCAGCCGACCTGTGAGGAGATACAGAGGGTCCGGCGTCCCGATTCGGGAATGTAGACCGCTTCGATGCGCGCACCATCCTCGAGGCGGAAGAGATACTTGACCGAGCCGCTCGCGGGTGAGGCCGCCCGCTGCTCGAGCGTCATCAGGCTCAGGACGGCCTCCTGCGCCAGTCTGAGCCGCAGTTCCTTGCCGAGATCGCTCATTACATCAAACGAGGAGGCGTGTCTGGCGTAGATCCAGCTGAAGAGCTGCCGGCCGCGGAAGCGCTTTTCGCCGATCGATTCGGCGAAGAGTTCCAGTTCGGCGCGGTTCAAACCGACAAGATTTCTTTTCATAGACCGTTCACAATAAGGCACAGGCTCTGCGCGGCCTTTTTGGCCGCGTCGTGGAGGTCAGACGGGGCATAATCCACGTCTTTTAAATTAGCAGATGTTTTTCAATTTTCCAATCTTTTCCGCAACACGGAACAACAGCGGGTACTTGCCGGTTATAAGTAGACAGCGGCGCGTCTTGACTTTTACGGCCGAATTGTACAAGTTGGATTTAATTGTAAATTTTATGGATATGGAGGCGGCATGGAAATACGCGGCGCCCGCGATCTGGATGCTGTACAGCAGCTCAAACAGGCCCACCAGGCCATCACCGCCGAAATCGGCAAGGTCATCATCGGGCAGCGCCAGGTGATCGATGAGATGCTCATCTCCCTGCTTTCGCGCGGCCACTCCCTGCTGGTCGGGGTCCCCGGGCTGGCCAAGACGCTGCTGATCAGCACCCTGGCGCGCGTTCTCGACCTGCAGTTCAAGCGTATCCAGTTTACCCCGGACCTGATGCCATCGGACATCACCGGCACCGAGGTGATCGAGGAAGAGGCCGGCGGCGGCCGCAAGGCTTTCAAATATGTCAAGGGGCCGATCTTCGCCAACATCGTTCTCGCCGACGAGATCAACCGCACACCGCCGAAAACCCAGTCCGCCCTCCTGCAGGCGATGCAGGAGCATGAAGTCTCCGCCGCCGGCGTCACCTACAAACTCGACGAGCCCTTTTTCGTCCTCGCAACCCAGAACCCGATCGAGCAGGAGGGCACCTACCCCCTGCCTGAGGCCCAGCTCGACCGCTTCATGTTCAATCTCTGGGTCGATTACCCGAGTGAAGCAGAGGAGGTGGAGATCGTGACCACGACCACCAGCGCCTACCAGGCCGACCTCAAGGTGATCCTCAAGGCGGCCGACATCATCGCCCTGCAGGATCTGGTGCGCCGGGTGCCGGTGGCCGAAAATGTGATCTCTTATGCGGTTCAGCTGGCGCGCAGCACCCGCCCGGGTCATGAAAGCGCGCCGAAATTCATCAAGGAGTGGATCACCTGGGGGGCTGGACCGCGCGCTTCGCAGTACCTCATCCTCGGCGCCAAGACCCGCGCCATTCTCGACGGCCGGCCGACACCCGATATCGCCGACGTGCGCGCCCTCGCCAAACCGGTCCTGCGCCACCGCATCGTCGCCAACTTTAACGCCGAGGCCGAAGGAGTCACCACCAGCCAGATCATCGACCGTCTCATCGCGGAGCAGGAAGGGTAGAGCATGGCCTCCCCGGCGCCGGACTACCGGCAGTTCCTCCAGCCCGCAGTGGTCTCCAAACTGACCAACCTGGACCTCATCGCACGCCTGGTGGTGGAAGGCTTTATCACCGGGCTCCACCGCTCGCCCTACCATGGTTTCAGTGTCGAGTTCGCCGAACACCGTCCCTACATGCCCGGCGACGACATCCGCCACATCGACTGGAAGGTCTATGCCAAGACCAACCGCTATTACCTCAAGGAGTTCGAAGAGGAGACCAACCTCAAGGCCTACCTCCTGCTCGACGCCTCAGCCTCGATGGGGTATGGCTCGGGCGCGGTGACCAAGCTGCAGTACGCCACCTGGCTGGCGGCGGCCCTGGCCTACCTGATGATTCACCAGCGCGACGCTGTCGGACTGGTCACCTTTGACGAAAAGATCCGCCGTTATCTGCCGCCGCGCTCTATTGTCAGCTATCTGACCCTGCTGCTGCAAGAGATGCAGAACACCGCCAGCTCGGCAGCGACCGATGTGGCGCAGACCCTCCACCAGATGGCTGAACGCATCCACCGCCGCGGGCTGGTCATGCTCTTCTCCGACCTCCTCGACGAGCCCCAGAAGATCATCTCCGGCCTTAAACATTTCCGCCACAACAACCACGAAGTGATCGTCTTTCATCTCCTCGATCCCCTCGAGCGCTCCTTCAATTTCAGGCAGGACGCCCTCTTCATCGACCTTGAGAGCGGTGAAAAAATGACAACCCAGCCCTGGCACATCCGCGGCGAATACCGCCGGCTGATGGCGGAGCATATCGAGACCCTCAGGCGGCAGTGCCGCGAAAACCGCATCGATTATCTTCTCATCGATACTGCACAGCCGTTCGACACCGCCCTGCTGGAGTATCTGGGTAAACGCAAGCGCATCGGGGGATGACAGCGGAAGACGCGGGCAAAAAAAAAGCCCGGAAGCCGGGCTTTAAAAAAGTGCAGGGGTGTCAGCGGAACATCGCCTTGATACTGCCCCAGGTCTGACGGGCGGACGAGATCTGCGGAGAAAGACGGAGCACCTTGTCAAAATCGGTATAAGAGCCGTCTTCATTGACCAAACGCAGCTTGTAATAAAACTCGTGGTTGGTCTGCTTGAATACACTCTTGTCGATGTAGGAATAGCTCTTCTCCCCTTCTCCTTTGTCCTTCACGCCGATCGTGACCAGAGCCTCATAATCACGGCTGTCCAGACTGCGTAAAACCTGGTAGCCTTTGAGGTTGTTTTCGGCGGCAACGATCCACTTCAGTTCAACCTGATTGTAGCCGGCCTCCCCCTGAAAGGTGGAGATGATCGCGCCGGCATGCAAAAGTGATCCCAGAGCCAGAAGAGCGAATATGATGCCTGAAAATGAACGTTTGGTCATGACCCGGCCTTTATTATCGACATTGCAGAATATTCTAATAGTTAATATAGAAAGATTTCCGTCAATGTCAAATCATTTTTGCATCGGTCGCGAATTTAACCTATTTATGAATATAAAAATGAAGTTGCGCAAATCAGATATTGACAATTAGAACTGCTTTCAGTATATTAGCGCGATCAGGGAAAGCGGGCACTGATGTCAAAACCAGGGGAAATGAGATTGGCAGGGACCGGAATACTATTCCAGACTGCAAATATCGAAGACTCGCTTGACCGGTATTTACGCGAGATCAACGAGATTCCGCTGCTCCAGGCCAGTCAGGAGATTGAGCTTGCCGGGCGCATCCGTGCGGGTGATCAGGAAGCGCTGGAGATCCTCACCAAATCCAACCTCCGTTTTGTCGTCAGTGTCGCCAAGCAGTACCAGAACCAGGGCCTCTCCCTCGGGGATCTCATCAACGAGGGCAACCTCGGCCTGCTCAAAGCGGCCACCCGCTTTGATGAAAGCCGCGGCTTTAAATTTATCTCCTATGCCGTCTGGTGGATCCGCCAGTCCATCCTCCAGGCACTCGCCGAACAGTCCCGTATCGTCCGCATTCCCCTCAACCGCATCGGCGCCCTCAACAAGATCGAAAAACTCTTCTCGACGCTCGAACAGGAGTACGAACGCGAGCCGACCAAGGATGAGTTGGCTGAAGAGATGGATATGAGCCCCGCCGACATCTCGGATCTGATGAGCAACACCAGCAAGCAGCTCTCACTCGACGCCCCCATCGACGAAGAGGAAGAGAACAAGCTGATGGATGTCATTGAGGATTTCGAGATGCCCGCGCCGGATTCACAGCTGCAGGCCGAATCCCTGCGCATCGAGATCGAGCGCGCCCTGGCCTCGCTCGATGCCCGTGAAGCCGAGGTCATCCGCCTCTACTTCGGTCTCGGCATGGAGCATCCCCTCACCCTCGAGGAGATCGGCCAGCGCTTCACTCTGACCCGCGAACGGGTCCGTCAAATCAAGGAAAAAGCCCTGCGGCGGCTGCGCCACAACTCCAGAAGCAACCTGCTCAGAAAATATCTTGGCTGACAACCACCATATTTATCATTGACTTACATTTTTGATAGTAATTTTTCCTTGACAAATTTCCTAAAGGTTACTAAATTAGTACATTCGCCTTCCTCATCCATCCCCAAGTGTCAACGTATCAACTGAAGTGGCGTCCAAGGACGGGAGAAAAAACCTATCATTAAGCTCAAAGGAAATAGAAATGCGCAACAAACAGATGAAGCTGCTCTATTTCTCTTTGGGGGGTACAGAACTTAAGGAAATCAGCCTCGGCTGGAAAAAGATTGTCGGTATTATTGCGTTGGGTATTGCTGCGATCGTGCTGCTGGTCTCGGTCAGCGTCGGATTGATCACTGCGCTTTTCAGAGACTATCAGGTGGCCAATCTAAGCCGGAGTAACAGCCGATTGCAATCCTTACTCGGAGACATGAGCAAACAGGTCCAGGTCATCGAGGCCAAGCTCAACTCCGTCGAGCAGCAGGATGATGATTTACGCGTGTTTGTTGACATGCCCACCATCAACAGCGATATCAAAAAGCTGGGGACAGGGGGCAAAGTCAATGCATCCGCGATCGATCTTGCCTACGGATCAGGCAATGTGAATCAGCAGGCTTACCAGATGAAAGACCTGCTGGAAAACCTCTCGCAACGTGCGGAGTTGGCCGTTGAGAGCCGCCAGGAGATCATGAAGGAATATTCTGACAACCTGCGCAGGCTGAAACAGATTCCCTCTATCAGGCCATTGGGCGGAGGAAGAGTAACCGACAAATTTGGCTATCGTCTGGATCCATTCATCGATCGTTTCAAGCATCACACCGGTGTCGATTTTTCAGCCCCCCGCGGCACAGAGGTGTATGCGAGCGCAGACGGTAAAGTGGTTGAAGCGGTCGAAAAATACCAGCGTAACTATGATTACGGCAAGTACGTGCTGATCAATCATGGCTATGGCCGTTTGACCCGTTATGCTCATCTCGATGAAATCAACGTCAAGCCGGGTCAAACCGTAAACCGTTATACCGTTATCGGCCGCGTCGGCGATACCGGGCGCTCCACCGGGCCCCATCTCCATTACGAAGTTATCGTGGATGGCAAACCGGTAGATCCTTTCGAGTTCATTCTGGACTAGTCCGTATTATTCATCAAAAGCCTGTCCAAACGACAGGCTTTTTTTTTGCGCGGAGCCCTATGCCCGAACCCGTCATCCGCTCCTGTCGTTCTCTTCTTCTTGCACTGCTCCTGATGGCTGCAAACGCTCCCCTCTGCGGTCAACCCCCAGCCTCGCTGTTGAGACAGGGCGTGGAATGGGGGGTCACTCACGACTATGACCGGGCTCTGGAACTCTTCGGCCGAATCACAGATGATTACCCGGCGCGGCCCGAAGGCCCCTTTTACCGCGCCGCCATCCATCAGTCGATGATGCTCGATTTTGAAAGCGGGGAGTGGCAGGCGTTCTTTTACGGCGATCTCGAGATGGCCATCCACCGCGCCATGCAGCAGCTCCGCCGGCAGCCGGATGATCCCGAGGCGATGTTCTACGCCGGCGCCGCTTACGCCTACAAGAGCGCCCAGCTCAGCCGCGACGGCAAATACTGGCCCGCATATCGCGCCATCCAGAGCAGCCTCGATTATCTCGAGCCCCTCCTGAAACGGGACTCGACCTGGTGCGATGCCCTGCTCGGCGTCGGCAGCTATCAGTACTGGCGCAGCCGCATCACCATCAAGCTCTCCTGGCTGCCTTTTTTTCCCGACCGCCGGCGCGAGGGGATCGCCATGATCACACACGCCGCGGACTGCGCGCAGCTCTCCCCCGCTTCAGCCTGGTCCAATCTCGCCTGGATCTCCATCCGCGAAAAGGAGTACGACCGCGCCATCTCCTGGTCGCGCAAGGGACTGGAGCGCTACCCCGCCAGCCGCTTTTTTCTCTGGCCTCTCGCCGAGGCCCAATTCCTCAAGACTGACTATAGCGCCGCGATCGAGAGTTATTCGAAACTCCTGCAGAGCACGCAGGAGGCGCAGCACAATAACGGCTATAATGAGCTGGTGATTCTCTGGAAGATGGCCCAATGCCATGAACGGATCGGAGAGCATGATCTGGCACGGAGCTATTATCAGGAGGTGGCGGACTGCCGGGTAGCCGAAGAGGTGAAGGGGCGGGCAGCGAACAAGATCAGGGCGGCGCAGGAGTGGCTGGCCGCCAATTAGGCGCGCAGACGCCGGCGGCGCCAGGCCAGCACAACTTCTCCACCTGTGAAAATGGCCAGCCAGAGGGGTATCCACGCCACCGTCGCCTCGGGCCAGAACCATCCCAGTTCAAAACTCCGCCAGGAAAAAGGGAAGAACCAGTAATAGCCGGCGCCAAGATGGCTCTGCATTACATCGAGGCTGAAGTGGAGTACTATACCCGCACTGATGGCTGCACGCGCAGCACGGCGCAGCTCGGGGGCCATGAATTCCGCCGCCAGCAGGCCGCTGAGCAGGGCGAAGAGGGGGGTGTGCATCGCCACCGTGCAGCTTTGCCAACGCGGAAAGAGGATATAGAGAGGGCGGGAGATGACGTCGGGCAGGAAGGTGCCGAGAAAAAAGAGGAGCCGCACCTTTTGCCAGCGCTGCGGCCTTATCAGCAGCCAGGCTGCAAAGCCATGGGTCACGAGATCCGGCATCGCTGACGCTCCTCCCAGTAAAATCCGCGCACGTCGAAACGGTAAGCAGCCAGCCAGAAAACCGCCAGCAGCAGGAGCGGCAGAATCGACCAGATGATCTTGGCGCGGCGCCCCCTGGCCGGATGGAGGGCTTCCAGTTCCAGGCGTCCGGAAGTGCGGAAGCGGGCGACAAGACTGACATAATCGCCGGGCCGGGCTTTCCCGGGCGGGCCGCTCACCTTCATAGTCAGCCCCGCCTGGTGGATGAGCAGACTGTCCGGCCAGGTCTGCACCACAGTCACCTCGGTGGCGACCGTGATGCGCTGTCCATCGAAACGCGCCGGCTCGGCGAGACAGTCGCGCAGGGTGACGGCCGGATTGGCGCTGTGGCCATACCAGATCAAGACCGCCAGGATGATGGCAAGCAGGCCAATGCGGAGGGGGCGCGGCATCGATCACCCTGCCGTCATCAGGGTCGCGAGGTGGCGGCGCGCCGCCGTCAGCAGCAGCTCGTGCAGATGGCCGTTGGAGGCCAGGACGTGACCGCTCCAGATCGCCTGTCCGCCGCCGCTGAAATCCGTGATCCTGCCGCCGGCCTCCTGCAAAATCAATGAGGCGGCCGCCACATCCCAGGGCGCGAGCCCGAGTTCCCAGAATCCCTCATACCGGCCGCAGGCTACATTGCAGAGATCGAGCGCAGCCGAGCCCATGCGCCGGATTCCGCTGACCTGCTGAAAGAGCTCTTCGAACGAAGCGAGATATTTGCCGAGATTGTGTTTCTGCTTGAAGGGAAATCCGGTGGCGAGCAGAGCGAGGGAGGGATCGATCACGAGGGAGACACGGATGCGCTCGCCATTGCGTAAAGCGCCGCCTCCCTTTTCGGCCATGAAGAGCTCATCGTGGACCTGGTCAAGGACCAGGCCGAAGACGATCTCCCCCTCCACCTCCAGCGCGATGGCGATCGAAAAAACCGCGATGCCGTGAATATAATTGGTCGTGCCGTCGAGGGGATCGATGATCCAGCGCCGGCCGCCCGCAGCAGCACGGCTCGACTCTTCCGCGTAAAAACTGTCCTCCGGAAAGGCGGCAGCGAGCCGGCCGATAATCAGCCTCTCCGAACTCTTGTCGACAAAAGTGACAAAATCGGCTGCCCCTTTGCGGTCGATATGCCTTTGCTCGATGGCGCCCAGGTGTTCCATAAGCAGGCGGCCCGCCGCACGCGCTGCAGCGACTGCTTCATCCCGCTCTTTCGACAGGTTCATTGCTCGCATCTCCAGTTCAGTGCCGCCTGTTCGCGGGCGTGATCAGTCGAGCCGCAGTTCAACCACCGTCACACCGGTATTGCCCTCGTTCCAGTTGCCGAGGCGTGCGCCGGCAACGCGGGGATGGTCGCGCAGGAAGCGGCCGATCGATGCGCGCAGGGCGCCGGTCCCCTTGCCGTGGATGATGCGCACCTCCGAATAGCCGGCCATAATCGCTTCGTCCAGATAGAGTTCGACCCGCTCGATCGCCTCCTCTGCACGCAGACCGCGCAGATCCACCTCGTTCCGCACCGGCGCCTCCTCATCGAGGAGTATCCTGGTGCCCCCCCTGCGGCGGAGCTCTTTCCGGCTGCTCTTGCGCAGCTCGGCAAGTGGAGCCCTGATTTTCACGCCCTCAACCCTGACCAGCACCCGGCCCTGCTGGTCGGGCTCCGAAACGACCTCCCCGACACTGCTCATCTTCTCCCAGCGCACGGCATCACCGACACGGATCGGCCCCGGCTCCACACTCTCTTCAGGGGGAGGAGGTTCCACGGCCCGCGTCTTTTCGATCACCTGCCCGACCTCCCGGCGGCGCGATTCAAGCGCCTCTTTGGCCGTACGGATCGCCTCGGTCTGCGCCTGCTTTTCCCTGATCTCCCGGATCGCCGACTCAACGGTGCTGTTGGTCCGGCGCAGGATCTCATCGGCCTCTTCTGCGGCCTTGCGTTTCAAGGCCTTTTCCTCGCGGCACAGTTGATCGGTGCGCTCCTGATAGAGTTTGAGCAGGCCGCGGTATTCGATTTCGCGCAGGTCGGCCTGGCGGCCCATCTCGGTATGGTGCTGGATCTTGCCTTCAAGCTCGAGGATAAGACCTTCCAGCCTGTCCTTTTGCGCGCCGACCAGCTCCTGGGCCCGGCTGATCAAGCCGGCCGAAAGACCCATACGGCCGGCGATTTCAAAGGCATAACTGGAGCCGGGGATGCCGGCGCGGAAATGGTAGGTGGGCTGGAGGGTTTCGATATCGAAGGCCATGGAGCCGTTCTCCACCCCTTCTGTGCGATAGGCGAAAGCCTTGAGTGCGCTCTGGTGGGTGGTGACCAGGGAGAGGGCATGGCTGGCGGTGAGCTTTTCCAGGATGGCCATGGCCAGCGCCGAGCCCTCTTCGGGGTCGGTTCCGGCGCCGATCTCGTCAATGAGCACAAGGCTGCCGGATCCGGCGGTTTCGGCGATGGCCTTGAGTCCGGTCAGATGGGAGGAAAAGGTGGAGAGATCGTTGTCGATCGACTGCTGGTCGCCGATGCTGGCGTAGACCGCGCTGATGGCACCGATGCGCGAATGGGGCAGAGCCGGGATATGCAGCCCGCAGCGGGCCATCAGGGTGAGCAGACCCACCGTTTTGAGGGCCACCGTTTTACCGCCGGCATTGGGGCCGCTGATGATGATCGTGTGATAATCTTCCCCGAGCGTGATTTCAAGCGGGATGACCTCTTTTTCTCCCATGCGCAGCACCAGCAGGGGATGACGGCCGCCGGCAATGTGAAGGAGCGGCTCCGAGGCGAGTTCAGGCGGATGGGCATTGAGCCGGCGCGAAAAGATCCCCTGGGCATAGAGGAGGTCGAGTTGGGTGAGAAGTTCAAGATTGGCCTCTAGGAGAGGCAGCGCCTCGCGCAGCAGGTCGGCGAGATGGCGCAGGATCCGTTCCACCTCCCGGGCTTCATCGGCCTCGAGTTCGCGGATGCGGTTGTTGTCCTCCACCGACTCGATCGGTTCGACAAAAATACTCGACCCGCTCGCGGACTGGTCGAGCACCAGTCCCCGCACCTTGCGCTTGTACTCCTCCTTGACCATCAGGACCAGCCGGCCGTTGCGCACGGTGATCAGATTCTCCTGGAGCACGCCCTGCCCTGCCAGAGTGCGCAGCATCGACTCCATGCGCTGGCGGGCGTGGTTTTGCGCCCTTGCCAGCAGCTTGCGTACCGCCGCCAGTTCCGGTGAGGCCTCGTCCTTGACAGCGAGGGTATTCTCATCGATGCAGCGGCGGATCTCTTTCTCGATGGCTTCCCTGGGCTCGAGCCGGCCGGCGATACGTTCAAGGTGGGGTACCTTCTCCCTGCGCGCGGCGAAATAGAGCCGCAGCCGACGGACCGTCCCGAGGGTGTTCAGCACCGGAATGAGTTCTTCAGGGGAGAGGTAGCTGCCGCCGATGCGCAGGCTCCGGATATGGGGCTTTAGATCATGGATGCCGTCGATGGGCAGGCCCTGGTCATAGTCGAGCAGATCGCGCATTTCGGTGGTCTGCGCCATCCGCTCAGCCAGTGCGGTCTCGTCGGCGAAGGGTTTGATGAGGAGGGCGCGCTCCCGGCCAGGTTCCGAGCTGGTGCACTCGGCCAGTTTTTCGCGCACCCGGTCAAATTCAAGTGTTTGAAAAGCGGAAATCATTCTTCAGGATAGTCCTCTGCCGGGCGCGCGGCTTCCCGCCCCCCCGCGGAGGGTGTTGCGCGGATCACTTGATCGACGACCATTTGGGCGAATTTGGACATATGCGGAAAAAGGGAGGAACTGCTTTGATAGCCTTCGAGCCGGCTGCCGAGGTTGAGGCTGTTGAGGGCCAGGGCGATGACACTGATGATGAAGGCGCCCTTGACGAAACCGATAAAAGCGCCGCCCATCCTGTCAAGGGTGCTCTGGCCGTTATTGCCGAGCATGTTATTGAAAAGGTAGCCGAGAAAGCGGAAGAAAATATGGGTGCCGATGAGGGCGATGAGAAATCCGGTCAGCTCCACAGGCACGGCTTTGAGCGAAGGCAGAAAGCTCACCGCCATGGCGCCGGCCCGGCCACCCAGTTTGAGGGCCACCAGTGCCGCAATGAGCCATCCCGTCAAGCCGACCAGTTCCTTGGCCAGGCCGATTTTCGCCCCTTTGTAGACGAACCAGACCAGGGCGGCGATGATGATCAAGTCAAACGGGCTCATTTCCTCATCCTGATTTACTGCGCCATAAAAAAAGTGAACAGAGCGCCCGTGCATGCGACGCTCTATTCACTCAATTCAGTTGCAGAAAACCGATCGTCACAGACTCAGTTTACGGCGTACCATCTCACTGACCATTTTGCCATCCGCTCTTCCTTTGGTCGCACTCATAACCAGAGGCATCACTTTGCCAAGATCCCTGATGGTCTGGGCTCCAGCTTCTATGATGGCCCGGTCGATGATCGCTTCGATTTCAGCGGCATCAAGTGCGGCGGGGAGATAGGATTGAATCACCGCCAGCTCGGCCTCTTCTTTGCCGGCAAGATCCTGGCGGTTGGCATTCTGGTACGCTTCGATGGCTTCACGGCGTTTTTTGGCAGCATTGGCGAGGACGCCGAGCATCTCGTCATCGGTCAGATCGGCCCGCTTGTCGATGGCGGCATCCTTGATCTGACCGCGCAGCAGGCGAATTGTACCGAGTCGTACGGTTTCGCCCGCCTTCATGGCGGATTTCATATCCTCAGTGAGCCGGTCCAGAAGACTCATGGTCACTCCAATTAGCCAAAACGCTGGTGAATGGGGCCTTACCTATCCATCATCTGCAGCTTGCGCATCTTGCGACGCGCCGCATTGAGCTTACGTTTGCGTCTTTCGCTCGGTTTCTCAAAGTGCTGATGCTTTTTGATGTCGGACATCAAACCTGCTTTTTCGCAAGCCTTGGTAAAACGCTTCAAAGCTCTTTCAAAGGGTTCGTTTTCACGAATGCGAACTCCTGGCATTCAGAAATCAACCTCCTCTCTGATCGTATTTTTTTGTACCATTGAGAAATTTAAGCAAAAACAGCCACAGAAGCAAGGAGTTTTTCCACGCCGGTCCCGCCTGTTCGGTAAAGCGTGAAGGAAGCTGCGCTTTTTTATTGCTTTGTTCCTGTTTTTGATGTATCCTATACTAGAGGTTATCACAGCCGCAAGTTGGTTGGTCACCTATTATCCGGAGGAACCGAGATGAAAAAATTCCTGCTTGCCATCCTGATCCTGTTGATCGCCGGCCTGGCCTATCTCTACCTCAACAAGGACAAGATCGCCCGTGTGGCCATTGAAAAGAGCATTCCGCTCATCGAGACCTCTCTGCTTGAAAACCTGCCCGCCGATGTGAACAAAGAGGATGTCAAAGAGGTTTTTAACCGGATCGACGCCAGGGTAAAAGAGGGCAAAATCGACATCATGCAGATGCAGACTCTGCTGGAAAAGTTCAGAGAAGCGCTGAAGGACCAGAAAGTCGACGAGGCGGAATTTCACCAGGTCTTTGCGGAGATAAAAAAGCTCGCCGGCGACTAGGCTGCGGGCCCTGTCAAAAATGCAGCGGCCGACATTTTGCTTGATTTTAGCCGCTGGATTGGTTACCTTGCCCCGACGCAGATCTGTCACTCCAACGGAAAGCGCTCATGAAGCTCGACTTTCGCCGCCTGATTAATAAAATCTCGCCGCCGCCGAACTGGCGGCTCCCTGTGCTGCTCCTGCTGGCCCTTCTCGCCGGGCTTGGCGGCCTTACTCTCCACCTGGCCAGGGCGACCTCCTACCTTTCGGATGATCCGCTCACCTGTCTCAACTGCCATGTCATGCGGTCACAGTTCGCCACCTGGCAGCGCAGCAGTCATGCCCGGGTTGCGACCTGCAATGATTGCCATGTGCCCCACGACTCCTTCATCCGTCACTACGCTTTCAAGGCGCAGGACGGGCTGCGCCACGCCTTTATGTTCACCTTCCGTCTCGAGCCGCAGGTCATCCGCATCAAATCGGCCGGGGCCGGTGTGGTCCGCGAGAATTGTATCCGCTGCCATCGTCAGCTGGTCGAACAACTGCCGATGTACAAGTTCGCTGCTGCCACGCCCCGCAGCGGTGTGCCCGATAAAAGCTGCGTGGCTTGCCATGCCGGCACTCCGCACGGCCGGGTCAACAGCCTGGCCTCGGTCCCCATGGTGCGCGTGCCCAGCCTCACCCCCGCCGCGCCCCCATGGCTGATGCAGCCCCGGCAGCGTGCCGCCATCGATCCTGAACCTTAATCTGCCCGGAGAACACCATGTCTGGCGATCAAACCAAATTTACGCAAAAACCCCTTTTTTACTGGCTGCTCTTCATCGCCACCGCAGTCGTGGTCTTTCTGATCGGCCTCTTCGGCGCCTCAGTCCTCGAGCGCCGCAGCGAATCCTATCAACTGCTGCAGCCGGTCAAACCCATCGCCGACTGGGAACCGAGCAATGCCGCCTGGGGCGAAAACTATCCCCGTGAGTATGAGACCTATCGCGCCACGGCGGACACCTCTTTCGCCTCCCCGCACGGGGGCTCGGCCACCATCGATGCCCTCGAGCGCTATCCCCGTCTGGTCGTCCTCTGGGCAGGCTACGCTTTCAGCCGCGACTACAAGCAGGGCCGCGGCCACTATCATGCTGTCGAGGATATCCGCAACACCCTACGCACGGCAGTCCCGCAGCCGGGCACCTGCTGGTCCTGTAAAAGCACTGACGTCCCGCGCCTGATGAACAAGATGGGCGCCGCGGAGTTTTACAAGGCCAAATGGGAGGATCTCGGCCCCGAGGTCGTCAACAACATCGGCTGCCAGGACTGCCACGATCCCAAGACCATGAATCTGCGCATCACCCGGCCCGCCCTCATCGAGGCCTACCAGCGCCAGGGCAAAAAGATCGAAGAGTCGACCCACCAGCAGATGCGCTCCCAGGTCTGCGCCCAGTGCCATGTCGAGTACTATTTCAAGGGCAAGCAAGAAAAATACCTCACCTTTCCCTGGGACGAGGGTTCCACCGCCGAGCAGATCCAGTCCTATTATGACAAGATCGAGCACGTTGACTGGACCCACCAGATCAGCGGCACCCCCATGATCAAGGCGCAGCACCCCGACTGGGAGATTTTCCAGATGGGCATCCATTTCCAGCGCGGCCTCGCCTGCGCCGACTGCCACATGCCCTATCGCAGCGAGGGCGGGGTCAAGTTCACCAACCACAAGATCAGCAGCCCGCTCGAGAATGTGGCCGGTTCCTGCCAGGTCTGTCATCGTGAAAGCGAGAAAGAGCTGATCGGCAACGTTCAGGAGCGTCAGGAGAAGGTGCGTCAGCTGGCGGGGATGGCCGAAGAACTTTTGGTCAAGGCCCATATCGAAACCCGCGTCGCCCTGGATCACGGGGCCACCCCCGAACAGATCAAGGCGGTCCACCAGCTCATCCGCCAGGCCCAGTGGCGCTGGGACTTTGTCGTGGCCAGCCATGGCGGGAGTTTTCACGCCCCCATCGAATGCGCCCGCATCCTGGGCAACGCCATCGAGAAAGCGGCCGAGGCCCGCACCATCCTCGCCGGTCTCCTGGGCCGGCTGGGCGTAGAGCTGCCGGTGCCCATGCCGGACATCTCGACCAAGGCCAAAGCACAGCGCTACATCGGGCTCGACATGGCCAAACTCGAGGCTGAAAAGGGTGACTTTAAAAAACGGGTCATCGCCACCTGGGGCGAGCCGGCTCTCTAAGCCCGGATGAACCGGCGATGGCAGAACAAACCCTTGCATTCGTCGTCGCCCCGGCTCAGGGGAAGGAGCGGCTCGACCTCTACCTGGCTGCCCGTCTGCCCGCGGTCACGCGTGCAAAGCTCAAACGCCTGATCGACGAGGGCGCTGTCTTTGTGGACGGCCAGCCCACCAAGGCCGGCCACCTGGTGCGCCCGGGCGAAACCATCGTTGTTACCTTTCCCGCCACCGCTCCCACTGATGTCGAGCCCGAAGAGATCCCCCTGGAGATCGTCTTTGAGGACGAACACCTGCTGGTAGTCAACAAGGCGGCGGGCATGGTCGTCCACCCCGCCTATGCCAATCTCAGCGGTACTCTGGTCAATGCCCTGCTCGCCCACTGCCGCAGCCTCTCCAGCATCGGCGGCGATGCCCGTCCGGGACTGGTACACCGGCTCGACAAGGATACCTCCGGCCTTCTGGTCGTCGCCAAAAGCGACCTGGCCCACGTCGGACTGGCCCGGCAGCTCTCCGAGCACAAGATGGAACGCGAATACCGGGCGATCGTCTGGGGCCACCTCCGCCAAAAGCAGGGCTGTGTCCGTGCGGCCCTGATGCGCAATCCCAAGGACCGGCTGCGCATGATGATCCATCCGGAGGGCAAGATGGCGGTCACCCACTATCAGGTGCTGGAAGAGCTGCCCCTCACCAGCTGCATGCAGCTCAACCTCGAGACCGGCCGCACCCATCAAATCAGGGTCCATATGAGCAGCCTCGGCCACCCGGTCTTTGCCGACGCCACTTACGGCGGACGCACCAAACAACTGGCCGGGTTGAATCACGACAAGACCCAACTCGGCCTGCACCTGCTCAAGACATACACCCGGCAGATGCTCCACGCGCGCACCCTCGCATTTATCCATCCCATCACCGGCGAGATGAAACGCTTCGAAAGCGCCATCCCCGCCGACATGCAGGCCCTGCTCGACGAACTGCGCAGCCAGACGGAAATGTAATGCAAACTTTTTCGCCTTTTTGGCGTATAAGGATCAGATCATTCCCCAATTCCCGGAGGAAAGCATGAAACCCATCTCCCTGCTCGCACTGCTCTTATGCGCCCTGACCGCCGGCGCACAGGCGGACATCGTCACCATCGACAAGAAGTACCGGATACGCGGCGAGCTGCAAGTCGACCTGCGCGTCGATGGCGGCAAGATCGAGATGTTCCGCAGCGAGGATAACGACTGCCACATCCTGATCGAATATGACCGGGAGAGATGCCGGGCCGATGTCAATCTCGATGAAGACACCGATGTGCTCGAGCTCTTTGTCGATCATGATAATTGGGCGATGACCAAAAAGAGCGCTGATGACAAATCCAAATACGCCCGCATCCGCATCGGCCTGCCGCCCAAGGCCGATCTGGCGCTGAATCTGGAAATCAAGGCCGGCGCACTCAACATGACAGTGGGCGACCTGCGCATCAAAAACCTCGAGATCCGCAGCTATGCCGGCGAAACCCGCATCGATTTCGACAAACCCAACCGCTGCGAGATGAAAACATTCGACGTTGATTTCAAGGTCGGCGAGGTCAAGCTCTACAACCTCGGCAATGCCCGTTTCGTTGAAGCCGACATCAACAGCAGTGTCGGCTCCATGGTGATCGATTTCAACGGTGAGGAGATCGAACAGGCGATGGCCCGGATCGATCTCGAGATCGGCGAAAGCACGATCATCGTCCCCGAGAAGATCGGTGTCAAAATCAAGGTCTCCAAGTTTCTCTTCCTCTCGAGCGTCGACTATCCCAACTGGTTCACCCAGGATGGCTCCTATTACTACTCTCGCAATTACGAAAAACAGAAAAAATCGCTTTATCTGGTCGTCTCGACCGGCATCGGCGAACTCAAGATCCGCGTCGATAAAAAGGCTGATTAACCCTCAGCCTCAGCCCCCGGCTCTTTCCGATTCCGGCACAAGGAGCACAGTTTGGAAACATTGAACCAATCCCCGTCGGCCTGGCAGCAACAGAAGCCGCCTGCCGCGACCGCGCTGGACTGGAGCAGGCGGTGACAGAATGATCCTCATCCTTATCCTTCTGCTCCTCGCCCCCTCTCTCTACAGCCAGGGCGATCTCTATCTGGTTTTCGGCTCCGACACCAGCATCTGGGATGGCATGAGCACAACCCGCTATGTCAGCCATTACCAGCCCGAGACCTATTCCGCCCCGGCCAGCAATGCGGCGGTCGTCATCAACGAAACCTTCCGCGCCCCTCTTCGCGACTCCGGGGGCCGCGCCATGCCCTTCACCTGGTGGATGCACAGCGGCAATCTCTTTCGCCACGCCGACAACTGCGACGTCCCGCTCGCCAACACCATCGCCTTGCATCTGATGAAACGCTATCATGGCGAACGGCTCGCCCGGGTCGGTGACGAGTTGAGCCTCCATTACCATACCTGGGACTGGACCGACGAGAACGGCGATGGCATCTTTTGCTGGAACCAGGCGCGCAGCTTTGAACAGTGCCGCGAAGACTTTGACCTCACCCTCTGCCACTATTTGCTCGAGGAGGAGGTTTTTCCGGTCTCCTTCCGGAGCGGCTGGCACTATATGGATAACAGCTGGCAGGCCTATCTGGACGAGCTGCTCCCCTTTTCACTCCACAACGCCTACCCTTCGAAAAAACTCACTTCGGAGGAACCGACCAATAATATCTATGACTGGTCGCTCGCCACTTCCAGATGGGTGCCCTATCAGCCCTCCCCGGCCAACTATCAGCTCCCGGGCGGCTCCAGAGGCTGGAATGTCCGCTGCATCTATCTGAACAGCCTGAAGAGCACTGTCGTCGAAAAAATGTTCGCCGGGGCTGCAGCCGGAGAAGACCAGCTCGCCTGCCTCTGGTCGCATCTGCCGGAGACGGATTTTCCCGAACAGATCCTCAAGGCCCATGCGCTCATCGTCGAAGCGGCCAAGCGCTATCCCCGGGTCCGTTTTCATTACATGACCGCCGTCGACGGCTATCAGGCGTGGCTTAAAACCAGTGACAAACAGGCCCCGGAACTGACCTTCACCGATATGGGCCCGGCTGACCAGCCGGTCTTTCTGATTCGGACCGACGAACCCATCTTCCAGAAGCAGCCTTTTATCGCCATCAAGGATATCTACAATCGCTACCGGATCCTCCCCTGCACGCGAACCGCCGCCACCACCTGGGAGGCGGTTTCGCCTCTCGGCCGTGACCACCTGGTCAAAGCCGGGGTGGCGCTTTGTGATACCGTCGGCAACCAGACCATACAGCTGATCCGCTACCTGCCGGATGACATTTTTCTGGACAACGAATCGAGCGCCTATCGCGAACAAACCCCCATTTTTTCGACCATCGACAAATTCGCCTGGGGAACGGACGCCCGCGCCGCCACCATCGCCGGCGGGGATTCGGCGGTGGTCCGCTACGAGCTGCCTGTGCGGGAAAAGCGGGCTTATCAGCTCTTCTGCCAGTTTGCACCGACAACCAATCCTGCCGACACCCTCACCGCCATCGTGACCCAGTCCGGCCGCATCGTCTGGAAGAAGACCATCACCGGCGCCCAAGCTGCCAAACGCTGGCACCGCATCGCCGTCTGCGAACTCGATCCGGCCGGCTCTCCCGCCTTTTACATGATCGCCCATAACCGCAGCGCAGCGGCTCGCGAATTCAGCCTCGACGCTCTCCGGATCACCCCCATCATCCCCGACCGCCAGCTGGAGGTGATCCCCGAGCTCTTCCATTTCGGCGAGACCAGCCTTTTCACCCGTGTGGTCAAACCGCTGCAGATCCGCAACGCCGGCTCCGGCCCCCTCGCCATCCACTCCATCTCCACCCGGGACAGCCACTTTCAGCTCAGCACTGCCGGCCCGCTGACCATCCCCCCTTTCGGCAGCATCGACCTCACCGTCGAATTCTACGCTGACCGGGCGATCACGGCGACCGACTCCCTGGTGATCGTCAGCGATGATCCCGCTGCGCCGCACCGCGCGCTCCCGCTCATCGTCGAGGCCAGTGCGTTCTTCGTCACCGTCGATAACGATGATTACGGCAGCTATTACGAATACGGAAAATGGGCAAAATCCTCCGTAGAGGCCTACGGTGAGAGCAGCCGCTATTCAGCACTGGGCAGCCCCAAGGCCTCCTGGGCGCAATTCTCGGCCACTCTGCCGCGCAGCGGCACCTATGCGGTCTCGATCATTGTGCCTGCAACGGTGAATGCCACCGATCACGCCCTCTACAAAATCCTGGGGCAGGGGCGGACCATCGACTCGCTCTACATCGACCAGAACGCCGGCAGCGGCGGATGGGTTGAGCTCGGCCGCTACGATCTATTGGCGGGAAGGCCCGTATTCGTCCAGG
>JAKQKF010000249.1 GCA_029560815.1 bacterium | reverse complement strand
GGCTGACCTTGTCAATGGTGCGGCTGCGGTAGCCCATCATCGATACCCGCACCGTGTAGATGCCGGCGGGCACCTGGGTGACCAGATAGCGGCCGTTGGCGTCGGCGACCGCGCCGCGCAGGGTGCCCGTCACCTGGATGTTGGCTCCCGGCAGGGGCTGGCCGTTCTCCTGGTCGGTGACCCGGCCGCGCAGGGTGGCCTGGGCTGAGAGCAGGGCGGGGAGCAGAAGCAGGCCAAGCAGCATGAGAGCCGCAGACCTCTGCGGGCGGATACGGACAGCCGCTTTAGGGATCAGCGTCATCACTCCCTCCCCTCTTTCCCGGCCGCACTCCAGACCGCCTGTTCCGCCTTCGACCAGTCCGCCTGAATGTCCAGACCGGTGCGGGTTTCGCCTGCCTTGATCTTGAGCTTGGCTGGGAGGCCGGGCGCTCCCGGGTCCTGATAAAAACCCAGCTCCGTAAATCCGGTCACCGCCGCGCGCTCCGGCAGCCAGAGCACTACCAGATAGCTGACGGTGCCGGAGCGGATGGGCAGTTTAAATTTGTAGGGATTGGCTCCAATGCTGAAATCGATCGATTTCATATAGAGCAGATATTCGATATTGCTTTTGGGCTCGTAGGCGTAGGCGGCGATGGCGGTGGCCAGGGTGTTCTTCGGGAAGGGGCCGCTGAAGGTGATCGTCCCCTCCAGGCTGGCATCGCGGTTGACCTTGTTCCAGTCGGGGTAGAGCTTGACATAATCGCTGGGATTATTACGGGTCAGATCAAATCCCTTGGCTCCCCAAACACCTGCACTGTCCTGGACGATGGGCAGGGCGAGGACATCGGCGAGATTGGACTTGGTCTCGTTGCTGTACCACCACAGGCTGATCGCATCGTAGTGGCCGTAGGGAAGATCGATCACCGCGCGCACGCTGTCCCGTCCTATAGGCAGGCTGTTGGAACTGTGATAAAGTTCGTTGATGGCGTGGGGCGGAAACTGGGGCGCCACGATCAGATAGATCCCCTGGGTCGTGGGTGGGGGGGTGCCGCGAAAAAAAACATCCACGACAAGCCGGCCTGATACAGGAGCCAAGCCGTGATCACTCGAGCAGCCCATGACCAGCAGGGCAGCGAGCAGGGTCGCAAAAACGTAGCGTTTCACCATTCGTTCATCCCCTCAGCGCAGCAGCAGCAATTTCTGACGGGCGGTTTGAACCTCGCCGGTTAGTTGATAATAATAGATCCCCGAGGGGAGGGTCCTTCCGCTCTCGTCGTGACCGTCCCAGCGCAGGTGATGCTCCCCACTGGAGAAGCGCCCTTCTGCCAGGTGGCGCGCCAGGCGCCCCTGGGAATCGAATATATCGAGGGCAATTTGTTCCGTTCGAGGTAGGAAGAAAGAGATGGCGGTCTCCTGATTAAAGGGATTGGGAAAGTTCTGGGCAAGGCGGAATGAGGCCGGGACCGTGCCATCAGGCCGGCCAGTTACATCCGTTGTGGAGTAGGAACTGACCCATACCGGTTTTTCGACGGCATGGGCGAGCTTCTGTGCCTGTTCAATAGTGTTGACCGTGTTGGGCAGGAAGTACATTTCGAAGGAAAGCTCCAGGCTTTTGGCATTCCACATACTGAAGCCGAAATCTCCATACGAGGCACCATCACCAGTGTCGTAAAAACCAAGCGAGTCCGGATCGCCCGTACCCCCGGAGCTGTTGTCGTAGTAATAAAGTGAAATCGACTTGGCCACGGTGTCGGAGAGAACGGTCATAGCGAAGAGGGTCCCCTGGCTGCCGGTTACCAGGTTCCAGTCGCGAATCGGCCTCTCAATCGCTTTATCTACAGCGTCAGGAACTCCATCCACCAGAATGCCATTGTTGTGTTTGTTATAAAAGCGCATCCCAGCAGCGTTGGCATTCAGATCCCAAGATTGGCGCAAAACCTCAAAAAGGATAAAAGGATCATCCCATCTGGGCAATGCCATTTTCAGACTGGCGGAATCCAATGCTGCGCCCCCGGCAACCCGGCCATTGAAAGGATAAAAACGGGTTGTGACATAATAGGTCATGCCCTCTTCGAGGTCCGCAATCCCGATATTGAAGGTTTGGCGCACCTCACGAACCAGGCGTACCACCGGTTTTCTGGTCACCTCACGATAGCCAGGTTCCATCTTGATCAGAAATTCGCTTACCTTTGGAAATTCCATGTTACCCAAAGGCCCGCCTCCAACCACTGCATAGGCGCGAATCTTCTGGCGATCGAAGATATCGAGACCTGACCCAAAGGGGGGCTTTATGACGATATCCTTGACCAGACCGACTTTCGCATCAAGAGCGACAGAATAGTATCTGCTATCCACCCGGTCGGCGGCGCTATCATAGGCGAATTCATAGGGTGCCGGCACGGCCTCCGTAATGGTCGGTGAGCGGTAGAGGTAGGCGTAGGCATCTAATGCGGGATCGTCCGGATCGTAGACGCGCAGCTCGATGCGGTTGAACTCTTTCGATTCGGGGTTGGGGATCCAGGCCCGCTCCGGG
>JAKQKF010000248.1 GCA_029560815.1 bacterium | reverse complement strand
GGCAGGGGCTGGCCGTTCTCCTGGTCAGTTACCCGGCCGCGCAGGGTGGTCTGGGCTGAGAGCAGGACGGGGAGCAGAAGCAGGCCAAACAGCATGAGAGCCGCAGACCTCTGCGGGCGGATACGGACAGCCGCTTTAGGGATCAGCGTCATCACTCCCTCCCCTCTTTCCCGGCCGCACTCCAGACCGCCTGTTCCGCTTTCGACCAGTCTGCCCGGATATCGAGCCCGGTGCGGGTCTCGCCCGTCTTGATGCGAAGCTTGAGTGGGGCGCCGGGTTGAGCAGGATCCTCCAAAATACCCAGTTCTGTAAACCCTGTCATCGCCGCGCGTTCCGGCAGCCAGAGTACGACCACATAGTTGACCGTGCCTGAGCGGATGGGCAGCTTGTAATGGTAGGGATTGGTGCCGACGCTGAAATCGATCGATTTCATATAGGTCAGGTATTCGATGTTGCTTTTGGGCTCATAGGCGTAGGCGGCGACGGCGGTGGCCAGGGTATTCTTCGGGAAAGGCCCACTGAAGGTGATCGTCCCTTCCAGGCTGGCGTCACGGTTGACCTTGTTCCAGTCAGGGTAGAGCTGGACGTAGCTGCTGGGAGTGCTGCGCGTCAGATCGAAGCTCATCGGCTGCCAGAGACCGGTGCTGTCCTGGACGATGGGCAGGGCAAGGACGTCGGCGAGATTGGACTTGGTCTCCGTGCTGTACCACCACAGGCTGATGGCGTCATAGTGGCCATAGGGCAGATCGATCACCGTACGCACGCTGTCGCGGCCGATAGGCAGGCTGTTGGAGCTGTGATAAAGTTCGTTGATGGCGTGGGGCGGGAACTGGGGAGTCACGATCAGATAGATCCCCTGAGTAGTGGGCGGGGGGGTGCCGCGAAAAAAAACATCCACCACCAGACGGCCCGGCTGCGGGGCGAGGCCGTGATCGCTCGAGCAGCCCACGACCAGCAGGGCGGCGAGCAGGGTCGTAAAAACGTAGCGTTTCACCATTTATTCATCCCCTCAGCGCAGCAGCAGCAGCTTCTGCTGCAGAGTCTGCGATTCACCGGTCAGCCGGCAAAAGTAGATCCCCGAGGGCACCGATGCGCCGTTCAGGTTGCGGCCGTCCCAGCGCAGGCGGTGTTCGCCGCCGCCGAAGCGGCCCTCCGCCAGCTGCCGCACCAGGCGCCCGCGGGCATCCAGGATTTCGGCCACAATCCGCCCCGGCCCGGGCAGGGAAAAGGAGATGGACGTCTCCTGATTGAAGGGATTGGGCCAGTTCTGGACGAGGGTGAATCCTTGTGGTGCGGTTCCGCCCTGGTGTCCCGCCACGCCGGTGGCCGACTGGAAGCTGACCCAGACCGGCTTTTCCACGGCATGGGCAAGCTGCTGCGCCTGTTCGATGGTATTGACCGTATTGGGTAAAAAGTACATCTCGAAGGAGAGATCGAGGCTCTTGGCGTTCCACATGCTGATGCCGAAATCCCCCCAGGAGGCCATGTCGCCAGTGTCATAGAATTTCAGTGAATCTGGATCGCCGGTCCCGCCGGCGCTGTTGTCGTAATAATAGAGCGAGATGGACTCGGCCACCGTGTCGGGCAGCACGATCAGGGAGAAGAGGGCCCCCTGCTCGCCGGTGATGAGGTTCCAGTCGCGGATCGGCCGCTCGATGGATTTGTCGACCAGGTCGGGAACGCCGTCGACGAGGACGCCGTTGTTGTGCTTGTTGTAATATCGCATCCCCGCTGCGGCGGGGCTGAAATCCCACGACTGCCGCAAGGCTTTAAAGAGGAGAAAGGGATCATCCCAGCCCGGCAGTGCCGCTTTCAGGCTGGCCTCGTCGAGGGCGGAGCCGCCGGCGACCCGGCCGTTGAAGGGGTAAAAGCGGGTGGTGACGTAAAAGGTCATCCCCTCCTCAATCTCCGCGATGCCGAGATTGAAGGTCTGGCGCACCTCGCGGACCAGGCGCACCACCGGCTTGCGAGTCACCTCGCGGTAGCCGGGCACCACCTTGATCAGGCTTTCCGTCTTGCCATTCAGACGTTGATCGCTAAAAGGGCCGGCGGCAATAACTGCGTTGGCGCGCATCTTCTGCCGGTCAAAGATGTCCTGGCCTGATCCGAAGGGTGGTTTGATGGCGATGTCCTCAACCAGGCCAGTCTTCGCTCCCAGGCCGACTGCATAATATTTGCTCTCGACCGAGTCCTGCGCTTCATGATAAACAAACTCATAAGGCGCCGGCACGGCCTCCGTAATGGTCGGTGAGCGGTAGAGGTAGGCGTAGGCATCTAATGCGGGATCGTCCGGATCGTAGACGCGCAGCTCGATGCGGTTGAACTCTTTCGATTCGGGGTTGGGGATCCAGGCCCGCTCCGGG
>JAKQKF010000242.1 GCA_029560815.1 bacterium | reverse complement strand
CCGGAGGATGTGCGGCACTAGAGTCCCCAGCCTCCGCTGACGGGGATGTGGGCGCCGGTGACGTAGGCGGCCTCTTCGCTGCACAGGTAGAGCAGAGCGCCGGCCAGATCCTCGGCGGTGCCGGGGCGGCCGGCAGGGATCCTCGCGGCAGCGGCGCGGCGGCCAGATGCGTTCAGGGTGCCGTTGTCCATGAGGCCGGGGGCTAGGACGTTGACGGTGATATGGTGTGGGGCCCCTTCGACGGCAAGGGATTTGCTCAGGATGAGAACGCCGGTTTTGGCAATGGCGTAGGGGAGGACCTGACGATAGGCCTGAATCCGGTCGCTGTTAGCCAGGCCGATATTAATGATGCGGCCCCAATGCTGCGCCACCATTACCGGCCAGAAGGCCCGGCAGAGATAATAGACGCTGTTGAGATTGCCCTCCACCATCTCCTCCCATTCCGCCGGCGTCAGTTCATTCCATGGTTTTTCGATAAATGGCCCGACATTATTGACGAGGATATCGAGGCGGCCGAACCGCACAAGGACCTCTTCCTGCAGCCGGCCGGCCTCTTCCGACCGGCGGAGATCAGCCTTAAAGAGGTCTGCTTCAACCCCCTGCGCATGCAGCTCCTCGACCAGCCGGGCGGCCTCCCGGTTGCTTTGGCGATAGTGGATCGCCAGCGCTGCGCCGCGGTCGGCGAGGGCGCAGGCCATGCCCCGCCCCAATCCCCTGGCGCTGCCGGTCACCAGCGCGACCCTTCCCTCCAGTCTTCTCTCTGTGCCGCTCATATGATAATCCGCATGGTTGTTCCCTTGCCGATATGGGTCTCCTTGATGAAGAGACGGCCGTGGTGGTATTCTTCAATGATCCGCTTGGCGAAATTCAGCCCCAGGCCCCATCCCCTTTTTTTCGTGCTGTAGCCCGCCTTGAAGACATCATTGCGCCGTTTTGCGGTGATCCCGGCGCCGTTGTCACTGATGTCGATGGCAACGCGTTTTTTGCCCGTAAGCAGGGTGGTGGTGATTTCAATTC
>JAKQKF010000224.1 GCA_029560815.1 bacterium | reverse complement strand
GCTCAACGAGGCCATCCATTCCAGACCCTCGGAGCTGCCATGGGTGCAGTACCAGGGGCAGGGCATCGAAGAGCTGACAGCGGAGGGCAAGCCGATTTTTATTGATTTTTATGCGGACTGGTGCGCCCCGTGCAAACAGCTCGACAAGGAGACCTTTTCGGACAGCCGGGTGCAGGAGCAGTTTGCCGGCTTTACCATTCTCAAGGTCGACTGCACCAAGCCGGATGCAAAGACCAGGGCCTTCATGGGGCGGTTTGCAGTGACCGGCATGCCGACTCTGCTCTTTCTGACCCCCGCGGGAGAAGAGATCGCTGATCTGCGCGAAGTTGGTTTTGTCTCCCCCGAGAAATTTCTTGCCAGTTTGCAGCGGGCCCTGCAGGCCCGATGACCGTTTCCCCGGGGGGTGCTGACTGGCGCCCTCCGCGGGACTCTCCCCCATTTCTCCCTGATGAGCAGTTTGAGTGTACCTTGTGATGGCCAATGGCTCCTGTCGGCTGTTTGACTGAGGCATCTCCTGTGGAACTAAAAAAAGTAAAATTCATTCATAATCCCAAATCGGGGCTGGTGCGCAGCCCGCGCGTCATCCGCAGGGCGATCGAGGCGGTGCTCGAAGAGGCCCCGTTTGTGTATGATTTCTCCGAGACCGAATACCGGGGGCATGCCCATGAGCTGGCCCGGCGGGCGGTGGAGGAGGGGTATGATGCAGTGGTCGCCATCGGCGGCGACGGCACCGCCAATGAGGTGGGGTCGGCGCTGCTCTACACCGATACCGCTCTCGGCATCATCCCGGTCGGTTCCGGCAATGGCCTGGCGCGCGGACTGTCGATTCCGATCGCGATCCGGCGCGCAGCCAGGCTGCTGCTGACCGGCCGGATCCGGACTATCGATACCGGGACCATCGAGGAGCGCAATTTTTTTATTGTCACCGGTCTCGGTTTTGATGCCCTTGTCGGCAAGCTCTTCGATGATCGCAGCCTGCGCGGACCCCTGCCTTATTTCTACATCGGGGTGCGCGAATTTCTATTTTTCCGGCCGGAGACCTTCAGACTCGAGTTCGACGGACGCACAGTCGAGCGCAGCGCGCTCCTGGTGACGGTCGCCAATACCACGCAGTGGGGCCTGGGGGTGATCATCTCGCCCAACGCCCGGCCGGACGACGGCCT
>JAKQKF010000214.1 GCA_029560815.1 bacterium | reverse complement strand
CAACGACAATATGCGCTGGCCGGACTATACCATGATCGATCTCAAAATCACCCGGATGTTCCGTCTCGCCGGTGTGCAGACCACCCTCTTTGTGGACATCAGCAACCTGTTCAATTTCAAGGTTAATTATATGGAAAGAGGTTGGCCATTCGACAGCGCGGTCAATGACGAATACTATTACCTGGCCTCGCTGCGGCTGCCGATGTACGACTCGCCTGACTATGACGCCCTGCGCGCCACCTACCCCGGCTATTTCATCCCCGGAGAGGACAGGATCGGCGACCTGCGCTCGGCCGGTAAACCGTACATCAACGATCCCAATTTCAATTTCTGGCTCTATGGCCAGCCGCGGGATATCTGGTTCGGCCTGCGTTTTGCGTTCTGAATATAGGGAAAGCCTGAAGCATCGCGCAGAGGCGCGGAGCACGCTGAGGAAGAGATAAAATGAAGAGAGCCATGATCGACGTTTTTGCTTTTCTCTGCCTCCCGGCGCCTCTGCGGGAGTCTGGTTTTGTGAGAAGGCCAATAATCAATGGAGCATTGCATGTATAAAAACTCTTGTAGATCCTCCCGCCTGATATGGCTTGGTTTGTTATCCATTTTCGCGGCGGCATCTTCTGCGTATGCCCAAAAGGCCCCGGAGCTGGAGACCGCCCTGATCAAGGTCAACCGCATTTGGACCGGCGTCACCGCCAACGGCGCCAAGGCCAGCTTTGACTACCGCGCCGGCTTTTTCCCCAATGATTTCGACATCATCGGCGTGCGCGGCCAGGAGCAGGACCTCTGGGCCGGCGCCGGTTTCAAACTGGCCACGACCAACTGGCGCGACCCCATCGACAGCCTGCACACCGTCGCCGTCTACGGCCCGACCAATGATTTCATGCCCAACGGCAAGGTGACCGAACGCATCAGCAGCTACGTGCGCCATAGCTATACGGCCCAGGAGATCGATTTCAAACCGGTCAGCCTCGATCTCTTCGCGACCCATGATCCATCCCGATTCGGCGACCTTACCTGCGACCAGATCGTCCAGGTGACGACCGAAAACATTCTCGGCGTGCAGGTCAAACGGCGGATCATGGCCTGGAGCCAGACCTTCAATGACGACTATCTCATCCTCGACGTCGAATTCACCAACACCGGCGGCGATACCCTCACCGATTTCTATATCAGCGTCGAATCCAACGGCGCCAACTCTTACCGTTCCAACGGCACCCGGCCGGCCCCGGGCTCGGGCGAAAATTTCAACACCGTCACCACCTGGCAGCACTATTACGGCGGGCGCACCGGCGACAGTCTGCGCGTATTCTATGAGTACAGCGCCGATGATCCCTCGGTCCCCGGCGACCTCATGGGCGCACCGGTCACCTCCCAGAACGGCCGCCTCATCAATCCCGGGTTCGTCTGGTACTCGGTCCTGCACGCTTCGGAGAAACCCTATACCGACCCGGCCGGCGATACGGACGATTTCCTCCAGCCCAAAGTGACCTACATGGGCACCGCCACCAAATTCCCCTACAACAGCGACGGAGATGAGTACGGCGACAAGAACTTTTGGGCCCTGCGCGGCGCCTACTCCGAATTCTTTCCGATGAGCGGCAATACCTGGCCCGGCACCTTCCATGCCGGCAACATCGACGAGCAGGGCAACCCCAGCTACGCCGCCCATCCGGCCGGAACGATCCAGGCCAACAACTCCAAGATGTACTGCACCTTCGGTCCATACCACTTTAATCCCGGCGAAAAACTCCATCTCGCCTTCGCGAGCGGCTTTTCCGGGCTCGATATCAAAACCGCCAAGGAGGTGGGGGCGAAATGGAAGAACGGCACGCTGGAAGAGCCGCCGGGCATTCCCAACCCCCGCACCGGTTTTCTGCCCGACAATTTCGCCTTTCCGGTCGACGCCAGCGAGATGGATATGCGCAAGGACCGCTGGGTCAGCACCGGCGTCGACTCGGTGATGAAGAGCGCCTGGCGCGCCCAATGGAATTTTGATCACGGTTACCGCATTCCCGCAGCGCCGCCGCCGGCCGAATCGGTCACCATCACCGGCCTCGGCACCGGCGTCGAGATCCGCTGGAGCGCCCCCGAAGCCGAAAGCCGAGCCGATTTCGCCGGCTACCGCATCATGCGCCGCCTCTCCAATCTCGACACCCTCTTTTTCGAAGAGATCTACACCAGCGGTCCCGAGGACAAGGCGGCCGAGCATCTCTACGTCGACAAGGAGGTCCTCATCGGCGCCCAGTATTACTACTATGTGCAGTCCCGCGCGCAGATCGCCGCCGACGATCCCCTCGCCGATCCGCTCAGCCGCGGCCGGATCATCTACAGCAGCCGCGTCATGCAGCCGACCATCACCTGGATCAATCCGCCCCACTTTTCCCAGAACGACCTGACCCGGATCCGCATCGTGCCCAATCCCTATAACATCAACGATCCCCTGCTCGTCAAGCAGGGATGGACCGATCAGCGCGGCATCCAGTTCTACAATCTTCCCGGGGTGGTGACCATCAAGATCTTTACCGAGTTCGGCGATCTGGTCCAGACCATCGAACACAACAGCCCGGTCAGCGCCGGATACGAGATCTGGGACATGATCACCCGCAACCAGCAGGTGATCAGCAGCGGGGTCTATATCGTCGTCTTCCAAAAGCCCGATGGCGAGACCGCTTTTCAGAAATTTATGGTCGTCCGGTGATCCGGATCCAAGGAGAATGCTCCCATGAAACTTGACCTGATAAAGGTTTTTCTGATCGTCCTGCTTCTCGCCGCCGGACTCGTGCAGGCCCAGGTGGGGCTGGACAAGATCGCTCAAAGCACGATGAATTTCCAGCAGGTGGGCCTTTCGGCCAGGGCCAGCGGACTGGGCGAAGCTTTTTGCGCCGTCGGCCGCGGAGCGGAGGCCGTCTTTTACAATCCGGCCGGAGTGGTCGAGGCCGGCCGGCGCCTGGACCTCAAATTCTACTCCACCGAGTGGATCGCCGACATCAACTATATGGCCGGCGCGCTCACCTGTGACCTCGGCCGCTACGGTGCGGTCGGCCTCTCTTTCCTCAACGTCGACTATGGCGACATCTATACCACCTCGCTGCTCGACGCCTCCGAAAGCGCCCTCTACCCGGAGGGGTACAAGGATACCGGCCTGGCGGATAATGTCGGCGCCTGGTCGCTCGGGCTGACCTACGGCCGCGCCATCAGCACCCAGTTCCTCATCGCCGGCAACGCCCGCCTGGTCAGCCAATCCCTCGGCACCTCGAACCTGGCCGGCGGCCTGACCCAAAACGACGCCGTCAAACTGGTCTTCGACGCCGGGGTCAAATACTATACCGGCATCAGGAGCTTCCGCTTCGGCATGGCCATCCGCAACTTTTCATCCAATCTCAAACGCGAAGAGATCAACGAGCAGCTGCCCCTCACCTTTACCATGGGCGCGGCCCTCGACCTCCTGGACCTGGTCACCGACGAGGAGGGCGGGCCGCACGCGCTCACCCTATCGGTCGATTTCGTCCATCCGAATAACTATTCCGAACGGGTCAACGCCGGCATGGAGTACCTCTTCATGGAGCGGGTGGCTGTGCGCGCCGGCTATCAGGGCAATAACGACATCACCTCGTGGTCGGCCGGATTCGGCCTGCAAACGCCGGTCGGGGGCAATGATATCTATATTGATTACTCCTATTCCTTCATCGATACCTTTGACAGCGTCAACCGCTTCGCGCTGGGAGTGGGATTCTGAGATCTCTGCTCACCCTGCTGCTCGGCTTGC
>JAKQKF010000193.1 GCA_029560815.1 bacterium | reverse complement strand
CGCCGCTGCGGGCAAATGGGTCGGCGCCAAGGTGGGGCTCTTCGCCGCCGGGGCGGCCGGCGGCTTGCAGGCCTGTGGCTATGCCGATTTTGATTACATCCACGTCAAGGTAGATGAATGATGAAATATCATCCCCTGCTCAAAAGCGGCGCCGCGGCTGCGCTTCTCCTCCTGGCCGCCTGCTGCGCGACGCTCTGCCTGCGCGAGCAGCCGCCCGTTCTGCGCCTGATCGGCGACTCGACCATGGCCGACAAGCCCGTCGAAGAGACCGCCGAGCGCGGCTGGGGCCAGCTCCTGCCGCATTTTTTTGTGCCGGAGATCCGGGTCGTCAACTATGCCAAAAACGGACGCAGCACAAAGAGTTTTATCCGGCAGGGACTCTGGGCAAACGTATTGGCGGATCTTGAAAAAGGCGATTATCTCTTCATCCAGTTCGGCCACAACGATGCCAAGATCAGCGATACCACCCGCTATGCGGAGGCGCACACCGCCTACCGCGCCAACCTGATCCGCTACGTCACAGAGGCCCGCGCGAAGAAAGCCAATCCGATTTTACTCACCCCGGTCATGCGCCGCAATTTTACCGCGGAAGGTGCGCTCAGGGATACCCATGGCGATTATCCGGGAGTCGTCAAGGAGGTCGCAGCCCTGTATAATGTACCTTTGATAGATCACCATGCCCGCAGCCTGAAGCTGCTCACGGAACTCGGGCCGGCGCGGTCGGAGCGCCTCTTTATGCGCGTCCCGCCCGGCGTCTACAAGGAGTTGCCACAGGGCAAATCCGACAACACCCACTTCATGGAAGAGGGGGCGGTCGAGATGGTCAAGCTGGTCATCGCCGGCCTGCAGGAGTTGAAGCACCCCTTGGTCAAATATCTCAAAGCTGAGGCCGGATGGCCGGTCCCTGCGCCGCCGCCCTGGCCGATCCCGCTGGAAACATCATCCAAACCGTGATTCACACTCTGTCCCAAAACAAGGAGGTAGTATGCATCGTTCCTCTACTCTTTTCCTCGCCCTGATACTGGTGCTGTTGGCTGCAGGCGCCATCATGGCCCAGGCCCCTGCCACCGTCCACTGGAGCCTCAACGCGACCGACAGCGCCAGGGTTTCTGCGGTCTCGGGCAATGCCCGCGGCCTCACCCAGACCCACGGTGATTCGTTTATGTGCCGCGATTACGCCAATGGTCCCGGACCCGATCAGCGCTGGTATCCCTACAATTTTAACACCAAAAAAGCCATCATGTGGGGCCCGGACACAACCCAGAATGAGAATGTCTGGGTTCAGTTCGCGGTGCTGCCCAAGGCCTACAACGATTTCCACGCCGATTCGATGACTATCTACCTGGGCGGCAAGGGCAC
>JAKQKF010000181.1 GCA_029560815.1 bacterium | reverse complement strand
AAGACATATTTTCGGAGAGGTGCCGGAGTGGCTGAACGGGGCGGCCTGCTAAGCCGTTGTAGGGGGTAACCCCTACCCAGGGTTCGAATCCCTGCCTCTCCGCAACAAAAAATGGCGAATTTCGCCATTTTTTTGTGAGAGCATGCGAACCAGCAAAAGGATTGAAGCGTGGCCAAGACAAGAGTGCGATTCGCCCCGAGCCCGACGGGATTTGTCCATATCGGCAGCCTGCGCACGGCGCTTTACAATTATCTCTATGCCCGGAATCAGGGCGGTGATTTCATCCTGCGCATCGAGGATACAGACCGCGAGCGGTTCGTCGAAGGGGCGGTCGAGAATCTGATCTCGGTGCTCGAGTGGGCGGGGCTGCGCCCCGATGAAGGTCCAAAGTGGGGCGGAGAATACGGGCCCTATTTTCAGTCCGAGCGCACTGATACCTACCGCCGCTACGCCCAGGAGCTGCTTGAGAAGGGGTATGCCTATTACTCCTTTGACACCGCGGCCGACATCGAAACGATGCGTGCGCGCGCCAGGACGGCGGGCAATCCCTATGCCAGGTACAATTTCGCCAACCGGATGGAGATGCGGAACAGTCTGAGCCTCCCCCCGGGTGAGGTTCAGGAGGCGATCGCCGCCGGGACGCCCTACGCTATTCGCCTGCTGGTGCCGGAGGGGCGCAAGTTTGAGGTCAATGACGAGATCCGCGGCCATGTGGTCTTTGACAGCCGGGAGGTGGATGACCAGGTACTGCTCAAGTCGGATGGATTTCCGACCTATCACCTGGCCAATGTTGTCGATGATCATCTCATGGAGATCACGCATGTCATCCGCGGCGAGGAGTGGCTCAGTTCGGTGCCCAAACATCTGCTGCTCTATGAGTATTTCGGCTGGCAGCCGCCCAAAATGGCGCATTTGCCGCTTATCTTTAACCCGGATGGCAGCAAAATGAGCAAGCGGGACATTCAGTCCCTCGATACACTGCCCGCGGGCAAGGTCGACCCCGATGTCGCTTCCTATATCCGCAAGGGATATGAAAAGTCGGCCATTCTCAACTGCATCGCTCTACTCGGCTGGAATCCCGGTGAAGGGGATGACCGCCAGGTCTTCTCGCTCGACGAGCTCGTGCAGGAGTTTTCCCTCGGCCGGATTAACAAGTCGGCAGCGATTTTTGATCTTAAAAAGCTGAACTGGCTCAACAAGGAGCATATCATGCGCCGCTCCCCTGAGTCGATTGCAGCAGAGGTGCGCGCGTTGCCCGAAGCCGAAAACGGGGGCAAGATCGATCAAGACTACCTGCTCAGGGTCATCGGGCTGCTGCATGAGCGCCTCCATTTTATCGGCGATTTCTGGAGGATGTCCGGCTACTTCTTCAAAGATCCTGAGAGTTATGAGCCCGAATCCTTGCAGAAGCGCTGGAGCGGCGACACGGCGTCCCTGCTCCAGGAGTTGAGCGGCGAACTGGGTTCCGGGCGTGAATTTACAGCGGCGGAAATCGAACAAGCCCTGCGCACCGTGGCGGAACGGCATGATCTCAAAGGCAGCACCCTGATTCATCCGGTCCGTCTGGCCGTCACCGGCGTCAGCGTCGGTCCGGGGTTATTTGAACTGCTTGAGCTGCTTGGCCGGGAGACGGTTTTGCGCCGCCTGGAGGTGGCGATTGGAAAAGTACCCAAGATTTTAGGAATCGGATAAGATGGAAAATATGCACGAAAAGGCAGAACGAGCGGAACAGAACACCGGCGAGGCGACGCTCACAACTGCACCGCCAAACTTCATCAGGAATATCATCCGGGAAGATCTCAAGACCGGAAAAAACCAGGGCCGGGTCCACACCCGCTTCCCGCCGGAACCTAACGGCTATCTTCACATCGGCCACGCCAAGTCGATCTGCCTCAATTTCGGTCTCGCCCGCGAATTCGGCGGCAAGACCAATCTGCGCTATGACGACACCAATCCCGCCAAAGAGGATGTCGAATACGTCGAGTCGATAGAGGAGGACGTGCGCTGGCTTGGTTTTGACTGGGAGGAGCGCAAGTTTTACGCCTCCGATTATTTTGAGCAGCTTTATGAGTACGCCGTGCAGCTGATCAAGCTGGGCAAGGCTTATATCTGCGATCTAAGTCCCGATGAGATC
>JAKQKF010000173.1 GCA_029560815.1 bacterium | reverse complement strand
GGACTGCGTCCCACCTACGGCCGTGTCAGCCGCACCGGCGCCATGGCCCTGAGCTGGTCGATGGACAAGATCGGCGTGCTCTGCCGAAATGCCAACGACGCCGCCATCGTCCTGGCTGCCATCAACGGCCCGGACGGACGGGACCAGAGCCTTTATAACGCGCCCTTCAGCTATGATCCCCTCCTGCCCCTGGACAAGGTGCGCATCGGCTACCTGCACCAGGACTTTGCCCGCGACTATCCCTTTCACCGCAGCGATTCCCTCGCCCTGGCGCAGCTCTCCGCCCTCGGGGCCGACCTCATCCCCGTCGAGCTGCCCGGCCTGCCGGTGGAAGCCCTCTCGATCATCCTCAGCGCCGAGGCTGCGGCCGCTTTCGATGAACTCACCCGCAGCAACCGCGACTCTTTGCTCGTCCGCCAGATTAAAAACGCCTGGCCGAATGACTTCCGCCAGTCGCGCTTCATCCCCGCCGTCGAGTACATCAATGCCAACCGCATCCGCAGCGAACTGATCCGCCGGATGGGCGAACTGATGCAGAAGGTGGATTGCTATATCGCCCCCTCCTGGGACGGCGACAACCTGCTGCTCACCAATCTCAGCGGCCATCCCTGCATCACCGTGCCGGCCGGTTTTGCTGCGGACAACACCCCGACCAGCATCAGCATCACCGGCCGCCTCTTCTATGAAGGGACGATCATCGCCGTGGCCAACCATTTTCAGCAGGCCACCAGCCATCACCTCAAGCGCCCGCCGCTTTGATTAATCAATCCTGGAGGTCAAAGATGCACCGCAACAAAAGTTTTTCCCTTCTTGTGATCGCCCTGCTCCTCCTGCCCCTGCTCCTGACCGCCCAGGAGAAGAAACAGCTCACTTATGAGCAGGCCTTCAATCGCGCCGAGCCCCGCCTGCTGGGCATGTTGCCCCGCATCGAAGGCTGGCTGGACAAGGAGAATTACCTCGAATACCGCATGAGCTTCGGCCGCGGCGGCGGCCAGGCCCTCTACAAGGTGAACGCCGCCACCGGCCAGGAGAACCTCTG
>JAKQKF010000143.1 GCA_029560815.1 bacterium | reverse complement strand
GACGATGCCGTCCAGATAGAGGATGCCGCCGAGGTTCCGGTTGCTCACCACCGGAAAAAAACAGCGCTGGTGCAGTCCGGCCTCGCCATGCTCCTCCTGGTTCTGCTCCACAATGTATCTCTCCCGGCTGCGCAGCACCTGGCGGATGATCGCGCTGTGCTCCTGCAGCAGGGTATCCGAGGCCTCGCCGCCGCGAGTCATGGTCACCGCAAGCCGGCCCTGCGCGTTGCGCACCAGCAGAACAGCGCGTTCGGCGGGCACGGTCTCCAGGCAGGCCTCGAGGATGCTGCCGGCGATTGCACGATAATCCACGGGATTGCCCATGGCGTGCAGGATCTGCGCCAGGCGGGTCAGCAGTTCGCTGCGATGCCGGCCTTCGAGGGAGCGGAACGTGGTTCCCCTGCTCCACTGGCTGATGAAACGCTCCACAATGGCCGCCGGATCGCCGTCAAGCTCTTCCGGCAGCCGGTCAATATAGTCATCTCCCATGAACATAATGGCTCCTGTGCGGGCATGAAATGGACAAGTGCAGGAACCGGGTATAGCCAGGCCACAGTTCTACCCAGTCCGCGCCACAAATTTATGCGTTTGTGCGGGAAAGCGGCCATCTTATCAGCCGCCCCTCCCTATCAGGCAAGGTTCATGCCAGCGGAGTTCAAAGGGCGCACGGCGGTGATGTTTTTTCATGGCCAGGCGGGCGGTCCGGGGGCAAAACAGCTGGAAAGGTGCGGAGAAGAATCAAGCGCAAATGCAGGCACCCACGCGAAGGCGAGGAGTTGATCATGAAGACACTCTATCTGCTGCGGCACGGCAAGGCTGATCGTCCGGCCGGCATGCTTTCAGACAAGGAGCGGCCCCTCCTCAAACACGGCGTCGAGGAGACGGCCAAAATATGCCGCAAAATGGCCCGCAAAGGGATGATTCCCGAGGCGATCATCGCCAGCACGGCCGTGCGCGCCCGGCAGACAGCCGAGGCAGCTGCCCGGGAATTGGATTTTGACCGGGAGAGAATCGAGACTGCGGAGGTAATCTATGGAGCCGAGGCCAATGAGCTCGGCCTTTTCCTGCGCCATCAGAGCGACGACCGCACCTCCCTGATGCTGGTGGGGCACAATCCCGGACTGGAGGATCTGGCCGGGCTGCTGGGAAATGAGCAGGCCGGACATCTGCCGACCGGCGGGCTGATCGTGCTCCGCCTTGCCATTGCGAGCTGGAGCGATCTGATCCCCGGCTGCGGCAGCATCACCGCCCGGCTCTATCCCTGAACCGGAGATGACCGGACCGCCCTCCGGTCAGAGCAGCCGCTTGAGCACATCAGCAAGACGTTCATACTGGGAGAGCGAATTGTAGATCTGCGCTGAAATGCGCAGCAGGCGTTCCGGCGGGCGGGGGAACCAGACCACCGGCACGTCGATCTGCCAGTGCTGAAAGAGCTCCTCCTGCAGCGGATCGACGTAATAGGGCGGCAGGGGATCCGGAAGGGCAGCGCCCGCATGCAGAGGCAGTGATGCCATGGCGCCGATCATCTCCTCCGGACAGGGGGGCTTGATATGGAGGGCTTCACAGAGGAGCTGACGCGCGTCAACAGCGAGCTGGCGGTTGCGGCGCATGATCTCCGGCCATCCGCCCTCGACCAGGTTGCCCATGAACTTGAGCGCGGAGGCGACGGCGAGATAGGCGCTGTTGTCCCGGGTGCCGGCCCAAAAGAATTCGTGCTGAAAGGGATTGACCGGCGGGGCGACCTCCTCCGCGAGATGGCTGATGGCGAGGGGATGGATTCGCTCCTGGAGTTCACGGCGGACATGGAGAAAAGCCGCTCCCTTGGGGGCGCAGATCCATTTATGGCAGTTGCCGGTGTAGTAATCGGCATCAATCTCGTGGAGGTTGAGCGGCAGCATGCCGGGCGCGTGGGCTCCGTCGACCAGGGTGATGATATTGCGGCGGCTGAGTTCGCTGACCAGCTCCCGGACGGGCATGATCATGCCGGTCGGACTGGTGACATGATCGATCAGGGCCAGCCGCGTCCGCGGGGTTATCGCATCGAGAACGGCGTCGATGATCTGCTCGGGGAATTCGAGCGGAAAAGGCAGCTTCGCCACCACCAGCCGCGCGCCATCGCGCCGGGCGGTGAAGGCCATGGCGTTGCGGCAGGCGAAATAGTCCTGGTTGGTGGTCAGCAGCTCATCCCCCCGCTTGAAGGAGAGCGAGCGCAGCACGGTATTGACGCCGTGAGTCGCATTGGGGACGAAGACAAGATCGTCCGCTGCGGCATGAAGAAACTGCGCCAGGGCGGCGCGTGCGGCGGCGTGATGGGCGGCCATCTCGATGACCTGGAAGCGCCAGGGACTCGATTCAAGCTTCCAGCGGAAACTGTCCTGCACCTCGAGCACCGCCTTGGGGCAGGCGCCGAAAGAACCATGGTTGAGATAGGCGATATCCGCACGCAGACGCCAGTGACGCGCAAATTCTGATCCCCTGATCAAGGCCAGGGTATCACTCATTTCTCATTTTCCTTCCTGCTTCCGGCTTTGTGCCGGTTAAATTCCTCCTCGCCCCTCTCCCGGCCGCTAACCCGGCTGCGGCTAAAGGATGCGTCTGACATTCCGGCCGAACCATTTTACCATCTGCTTGTAGCTCTCTTCCCTTCCCATTCTGGCGGCAGTCAGGGTGTGCAGGGCCTTGACGAACCCGTCCATTTTTTTCAGCTGGCCGGGTTCCGGGCTGCCGAGGATCGAGATATGGATCCGGTCGGACGGCAGCAGAGCGGCCAGTTCCAAAAGGGCTCCGGGATCATCCTCCGGCCGGCAGCGCAGCA
>JAKQKF010000113.1 GCA_029560815.1 bacterium | reverse complement strand
CCTGGATGTACAACTGGAACTGCTCGTTTTCGGTCAGCTCGTTCTTTTCCCCGGCCTCGAGGGCGTAGAGCTTTTCGGCGATGAGCGAGTTGAGGACGACCTTGCGGTGGATATAGTTGTCGCTCCGGCAGTAGGGCGGCCTGATGGTGTACTCCGCACGGGTGATGAACTCCTCCCTGGAGATAGTGCGGTCGCCGATGCGGACGAGAATATTCTCTTCCGGTCCGCGGGTGCGTTCACAGGTAGCGGCGAGGAGAAGGGAGAGCAGCAGCAGGGGCAACCGATATCGTTTGACAAGCATAAGGGATATACTCTCTGGTTAAAATGGACGTTCCCACCGATGCCGTAAGGCGGGCGGGAACGAGTGGCCGGGCGGACCTGCAGACGGCAGGTGGCAAGTGCCTGCCGGGCCCGCAGACGGGCGGATATGCGGACGGAGGATACGGCTGCCCGCCTGCGGGCGGGCAGCCGTTCCATTCAGAAACTCATGCCGATGCTGTAGCAGTGGGCGTTGCCCAGCAGGCCGATGGCGCGATAGGCATAATCAAACCTGACGCCCAGGTTGCCCATCATGCGCACATAGACGCCTGCGCCCATGGTCGGCCCGAACTCGGTCTCTTTCAGCGCGAGGGCCTTGTAGCCGCCGCGCAGATAAAAGGTGCCGGTGGAGGGCAATGTGTAGGCGTACTGGGCGCCGGCGTTGATCGACTCGGCGTTGTTGTTGGGATGGAGGGCATCCACCGCCAGCGTCAGTCGACTGGTGGCGGTTGCGATGGGATGGATCGAAAAACCGACGCGGAAGATCAGCGGCAGCTCCCACCCTTCCAGCTTGAACTGGCCGGCGGTCTGGGCGTAATTGCCATCCTGATCGGGCAGGATATCGATCGGGAAGGTGAGGTCCATGCCGTCATATTTCAGCTTGGTGCCATAGTTGGAGATGCTCATACCGATGGTCATACCGTCTTCGCGTTTGCCGCTGAAGGAGAAAAAGTTGGTATTGACCATTACGCCGAGGTCGAGGGCCATGGCGTTGGCGTTCATGTGCCAGATCTGGGAGTTGATATACTTGAAGGAGGCGCCGAAGGAGAACCACTGCGCCAGGCTGCGGGCGTAGGAGAAGGTCACCGCCAGATCCGAAGCGTTGAACAACTCGCCTGTGCCGTCCTGATAATCCATAGTAGTCACCGCCATGTCGCCGTAGCCGACCTGATTGATAGCGAGGGCGAGGGTGCCGACCCGCGGCAAGGCCAGTCCGACGCCGGCGTAGGTGGTGTTGATATTGACCAGCCAGGGCTGGATCGAGAACTGGGCCTCGCTCTTGGTCATGAAGGCCAGGCCGGCCGGATTCCAGTAGGCCGAGGAGAGGTCATTGGCGACACTGACGTAGGCGTCGCCCATGGCGGCGCCGGCGCTGCCGTACCCGATCTCGAGAAAGTTGGCGGCGGTGGTGCCGATGCGGTAGGGCTTTTGCGCCAAAAGGGCGCCGGCGCCGAGCAGCACGGCCAGCAAAACAATGATCGATTTTTTGATTGGCATATCATTTACCTCGTATACGTTTTAGGGTCCGCTCCCCGTGGGGCGCTGCAGCCGCCGGATCCCGTTCCCGGGATCCGGCGCCGTGCACTCTTATTTGACCACCGCAAACTTGCCCATGAATTCGTCGCCCGTCAGCTGTGACTTGACGTAAAAGATATAGACGCCGGCGGCGATTTCGAGCCCCTCGCTGGTGAGCAGGTCCCACTGTGCCATGCCGTTGGCGGCGTCATTCTGGACATCGATCTCGTCGACCAGAACGCCGCTCATGGTGAAGATCTTGATCTCACATTGGGCGGGCAGGTGGGTGAACATCAGCCGGCGGCGCTGGTTGAGCTGCCAGTTGCTCACGGAGGGTTCCATGGCGTTGGTGGCCACGTAGGGATTGGGCACCACCTTGATGTTGGCCATGCTGTAGGTGATCAACGACTTGTCCACCTCCGCCTGGGGGAGGACCTTGAAAGAGACATTATCGGTCGTCATGTAGGGCCGCTGGAAGGTAAGGCGGTAGACATCATTGGCCTTGGGCAGATTGGCCGCATCGGCGACGTTGTTAAAGTCGAGGATAAATGCGGTTCCCGCCCACCAGCCTTTGGTCGTCACCGGGCCGACCAGGATGCGGTCCTTGAGCATGTCGAAGCTGCCATCCTTGTCGACGTCGTGCACCACCAGGTCCATCTTTTCATAGTTGCCGGTGGAATCGAGGAAGGATTTATTGATCACGTAAAAACTGAAATTCTGCGAGACCAGCAGCTGGGTGCGGTCGATGCGGGAGTTATTCTCGTTACGCATGGTCTTGCTGGTGACGCGGCCGGTGTAGGCGTTGGGATCATCGGTAAAGACGACGTCATAATCCCACGGGAAATAGGCCGTCTCGACCGAGGTCAGGGTGACGCGCATATTGGAGGAGCCGGTCAGCCAGCCCGACTTGCCAAAGTCATAGCGGGCCCTGGTCGGGATATCAGTGAGGGTCAGGCTCAACCCTTCAAAGATATCGGTCGTGACCGGGGCGTCCGGATTGAAGTACCAGTAATCCAGGGTGTCTTCGTAGACCAGATTATCGTAGGCAAAGTCACTGGGTGATTCCGAGTAGACCAAAAGATCGCCGTCGGTAAGGTCGTGGATCTCGAGGCCGTTGTTGATATAGGAAAAACCGTGGGCGTAATCCGGGACGGTGTAGAGGGTATCGACCAGGAACCGGAGCTGGTAATCGTGACCGGGCTTCAGGCTGCCTTCGGCGAGTATGGTGGGGGTGATGGAGCCGGAGCCGAACTTGACGCCGCTCTGGTCCATGGCGACCTGGGGAGCGGTGTAGCCAGAGGCAGTAGTGCGCGGTACGACGATCTGGACGTTTTTACCGAAGGCGATGATCTCCTCGGCCTCGTTGGTCTCGACGACGATTTCGTTCTCCGAGGGGGCGATGCCGGGTTCGATCTGGGGCGCGCCATAGTCATAGGCGACGAGAGCGTAAAAATAGGTGCGGCCATTCTGCACGTTGTTGTCGGTGAAGAAATGGACAATGCCGGTCTCGGAGCCGAGGTAGTAGCCCATGCCGTTGACAAGTCCGAAATCGGTGAATCCCTGCAGGGAATCCTTGAGATCGCACTGGAAGATCGGATTATAAAAGCTGGGCGTGCCGTAGCCGTCCGTGATGGTCATGGCATCGGAGAAGAATTTGTCGGTCGCGCGGAAAAGTTTATAGCCCTCAAAATCGTTGGCATTGCCGACGAAGGGATCCCGGGTGCGGGTATCGG
>JAKQKF010000094.1 GCA_029560815.1 bacterium | reverse complement strand
TGGATCAGGGTGATGGTCTTGCCCAGGACCGTGCGGATGAGGGTGGTATTGACATCACCGAGGGCGTAGCGCTGGGTGGCGCGCGGATCCTCAGCGCCGTAGAGCCGGGAGGCGTAGAGGTTGAGTCCCCGCGAAACGCTGCTCATCGAGACCAGATAGTCGAACTGGTCGCCCCGGTTGACGTTCATGCACTGGGCCACCGGGCCGAGGCCGTGGGTGGGATAGAGATTGCCATCGCGCTTGATGGAATGGGGCAGACGCCAGACTGCCTCATTTTCGTTGTTAAACTTGACGTTGCGCAGGTCGTGGAGATAGCCCGCCTCGGCGTTGATGATCTCGCCGAGCATGCCCTTGCGCACCAGATTGAGGATGAGCAGCTCCTCGCGGTCGTAGCAGCAGTTCTCCATCATCACGCAGTGCTTGTGGTATTTCTCCGCGGTCTCGACCAGCTGCCAGCACTCATCCACGGTCACCGCGGCCGGGACCTCGGTCGCGGCGTGCTTGCCGCTCTTCATCGCGGCGACGCAGACCGGAACATGCCACTCCCAGGGGGTCGCTGTGAAGACCAGGTCCAGTTCCTCTTCATCGCAGAGGCGGAGGAAATCGGTGCTGCCGCGGCTGTAGCCGCGCGGTTCCGGATGGCCAGCCGCGGTGATCAGTTTCTGGGCTGCCGCCACCCGCTCAGGCCGGATGTCGCAGACCGCTGTGATCCGGGCCTCGGGGATGCCGAGAAAATTGCGCACATGCGAGGTGCCCTGCAGTCCGACCCCGACCATGCCGATACGCACCTGCTTAAGAGGCGCCACGGAGAAGAGCTGGGCAGGCGCCGGTCCACGGCCGCTCACAGTGGCATCGCAGCGGTTCAGGGTCGATGCGGCGGTCAGGGCGCCAAGCCCCGCCAGCATGCCGGTCTTGAAAAATGATCGCCGGTCCACCCCCTGGGTGTCTTTGTCCGGATGGTCTCCAGCAGCCATAATACCTCCTCAGTTGATGATGATTTCGTCAATAAATAGCCAGGCCTTGCCGCCGGCTCCCTTGTGCCATGAGGGGCAGGTGCCGACGTTGCTGGCCAGGATGCGCAGATAGCGGCAGCTCTTGGGCATGATGATCAGGGCGATCTCCCGGGCCGCCGCCGTTCCGGCCGGGCGGGTCTCCCCTTTCCACTCGGCGGTCTGGACGAAGGTCGCTCCGTCCGTCGAGGTCAGGAGCTTGATGGAAGAGGGCAAAAAGATCCACGAGTTCTGGTCCTCCAGGCAGCTCAGGCGGATGGAGGAGATGCTCTTCTGTTCCCCCAGATCGATGGTGGCATCGAGGCTCTCGCCCTCAAAGCCGATCCAGTCGCTCTCATGATAATCGATACCGCCCTGGCGGCCGTCCACCAGCCCCAGCTCTCCCCAGCCGGGGTACTTGACCGAGGGGCTCTTCTCCAGGCTGAGGTGCTTGATGCGGGTGGTTTTGGAGAACTGGGCGGAGGTGACCGGACTGATCACCTTGCCCTTCTCGACCGCCACAGCCTGGATCTCGGTGGCCTCGGTGAGGGTGACCGGCCCCGTGTAGACCGGGGAATTCTGGTTTGGGGTGCGGCCATCCATGGTGAAATGGACCTCCGCCTGGTCGGAGGGTGAGCTGATCGTCACGCGCTCGGAATCGACAAAGAGGCTGCGGGTGACGCCCTCCCTGGTGCTGCTTGCGATGCGCGGGGCGGCGGCCACGGACAGCTGGCGGCCGGTGATCTTGAAAACCCAGGCATGCCGGCAGGGGCGGTTGGCCGCGCGCTGCAAAAGCGCCGGCAGGGTGATGACCACCTCCCCCCTGCTGTTGGTTTTCCAGGTAAGCGGGCTCTTGCGGCCGAGCAGGTAAATCCTGGATTTCTTTTTCGGTGCGATGTACTTGAGGCGCAGGCTCTTGCCCGGCCATTCCAGCACGGTGGCGTAGATGGTCTTGCCGTCAGAGCTGCGGGTGTAGCGGATATTCTCGCCCTCACGGTATTCGGGCAGGGATCGGGTGTTGTAGATGGCCGCGCCGTTGACCTTGAGCCATTTCCCGATCTCGCGGAAGCGCTCCTGACCCGCTTCAGGGATCACCCCCTCGGCATCCGGGCCAAGGTTGAGCAGAAAGTTGCCGCCCTTGGCGGCGACATCGATGAGATTGTGGATGAGGGCCTGCGAACTCTTCCAGTTGTTGTCGGTCTGCTTGAATCCCCAACTGTCGTTAGTGGTCATGCAGGTTTCCCAATCCATCTCCGCCCCGCCCTGGTTGAGGATCTCCTGCTCGGGAGTGCCGAAATCCCCGGCCGAGCTCTTGTCGAGGCTCATCCCCTGCATGCCGTTGCGCCCCTTGCCGACGCGGTTGTTGACGATGATCTCAGGCTGCAGCTTGCGCACCATGCTGTAGAGCTCGGCCCCCTGGCCTTCGCTCCAGTCGTCGATCCACTCCCCGTCGAACCAGAGTACGCCGACCTTGCCGTAGCCGGTGAGGAGTTCCTGCAGCTGCGGCTTGAGATAGGCATCGCGGTACTCACCAAAGCGCTCACCGGTGGCGTCGGGATGATGCCAGTCCATGATCGAGTAGTAAAAGCCGAGGCGGATTCCGGCCTGCTTGCAGGCCTCGGCCAGTTCCCTGAGCACATCCCGTTTGAAGGGGGTGAACTCGGCGATGTCATAGCCGCTCACTTTGGAATCCCACATCGAAAAGCCGTCGTGGTGTTTGGAGGTGAAGATGATATACTTCACGCCGCCCGCTTTGGCCAGGTCCACCCAGGCCCTGGCATTGAACTGGACCGGGTTGAACTGGCGGGCGTACTCCTCATACTCGGCGGCGGGGATGTTGTCCTCGTTCATGATCCACTCGGCGGCGGCGCTGTTTTGCCCCTTGTAGACTCCGCCCAGCACCGCATAGGGCCCCCAGTGGATGAACATGCCGAATTTGGCGTCGCGCCACCAGCGCATGCGCGCATCGAAGGCCTTTTTCGTCTCCGCCCGGGCCAATCCGCCGGCGAGGACAAGGCCGATCATACCGAGAACCAATACTCTCTTCACCATAGCTCTACCCCATGAAGATGCATACATCAGTTCCCATACTCTAGTGAATTGTAAAGGTCCACGCGTAGGCACAGGGCATGCCGGCGCGGAGTTCCTGCGGAATGTTGACTCTGATACCTTCTTTCACCGCCTGCCAGCGCAGGCCGGGGCCATAGCCGAGCAGGGTCACCTTCGTCCCTGGTCCTGCCGAAAGAGCGGGCAGGAGCAGCTCGGCGGGCGGTTCATGCTCTCCCTCATCCGCAAGATAAAAGGCATAGCGGGTGCCGTCCCCTCCCTGTGTATAGCAGATCTTGCCGTTCCTGAAAGGCGGCAGGGGATGACTGCCATAGATCGCCTCCCCGTTGACCCCCATCCAGGCGCCGATCTCCTCCAGGCGCGCGTAAGCCTCGTCGGTCCACTCGCCGGTCGGTTCCGGACCGATATTGAGGAGGAAATTGCCCCCCTTGGCGACGATCTCGATCAGGAGGTGGATGAGGTGCCGCGCCGGCTTGCAGCGGTCGATCGCCTTGAACGACCACTGGTCACCCATGGTCATGCAAGTCTCCCAGGGATAATCGAGGGGCTGGCTGGGGACCTGCTGTTCGGGGGTGCGGTAATTCTCAAAAGGACCCTGTACGGTGCGGTCGACGATCAGCACCCCCGGCTGATGGCCGCGGGCCATGGCGGCGATGCGCGGCATGTCGATGTCCTGATCCCAGGGTTTCATCCCGGCCCACGAGCGCACCTCGTCGGTGATCGTGCTCTGCGGGCGCACCCAGCCGCCGTCGAGCCAGAGGATGTCGATGCGGCCGTAGCCGGTCATCAGCGCCTCGATCTGGGCATACGTGTAATCCCTGAATTTTTGCCAGCGTTCGGGATGTTTGGCCGGATCGTAATTGACATTGCGGTCCGGCGCCGCCCACTCGGGGGCCCAGTAGTCTGGCGAATGCCAGTCGGGCTTGGAAAAATAGGCCCCGATCATAAAGTCATCCTTGCGGAAGGCATCGAAAATCGCCTGG
>JAKQKF010000093.1 GCA_029560815.1 bacterium | reverse complement strand
ATGGAGAAATATATGGGCATCCTGGCGACCGTGGCCGGCGTGGCGCCCATGTTCGGCTTTCTCGGGACGGTCACCGGTATGATCAAGGCCTTTATGCAGATTCAGTCGCGCGGCGGCAACGTCGATGCCAGCGTCCTCGCCGGCGGCATCTGGGAGGCCCTCATCACCACCGCAGCCGGACTCGCCGTCGGCATCCCGGCCCTCATTGCCTATAACTGGATCCAGGGCAAGGTCGAGCACCACGTCTTTGAAATGCAGGAGAGCTCCAACGAGTTCCTCGACATGCTCCAGGACAAGGAGGCCTAATGACCTTTACGACATCGCGTAAACGCATTGTCAGCTATGCGGCCATCAGCCTCACCGACATCATCCTGCTGCTGCTGATCTATTTTCTCCTCTCCTCCTCCTTCATCGTGCAGCCGGGCATCAAGGTCACCCTGCCGCGCGCGGCGGCGGGCGAGGTGGACAAGGCTGACAAAATCTATCTTACCGTGACCAAATCGGAGCAGCTCTTTCTCAACGGCGAAATTGTGAGCCGGAGCGAACTGGGGGCGCGCCTGACCGCACTGCTCAAAGTTGCCGCGGACAAGACCGTGATCATACGCGCGGACAAGGATCTGACCCTTGAAGCCACTGTGCAGGTGATCGATATCGCCAAACTGGCCGGTGCGCAGAAATTTCTGATCGCCACCGAGCCCGGCGAGTGAGGGTGACCATGACGTCCTGGCAGGAGATACCGCAGGAACTGCGCCGCGGGATCCTCTTTTCGCTGCTCTTTCACCTCGCGCTGCTGCTCCTCTTCATTGCTGTCACCGTGCGGGTGGATTCGCTCCCTCAAAGCTTCGCCGAGGTGGCCTTCATCAGCGGCACACCGGGCGGACGAATTACGGAAACAAGCAGCATCGAGGAGCCCGCGCCGGCTGTGTCTGCGGAAGCGGAGAGCGTACCGCTTCCCCGTCCGGCGGCTGCGCGACCGGTGAAACCCAGGCCGGAACCTGCTCCCGCCGTCAACCGCACCACGCCCGCGCCCCGCACCGGCGCTGAGCAGCAGCAAAGCACCCCGGTGACACCGCCGAAGCGGCGCATGCTGGAGGATGAGGAGCCCCTCATCAGCCGTCAGGAGCAGGGGAAAATCACCCCCGGCCGGACGACGACCGGCGCCGCAGCCATCGGCAGCAGCACCGCCCCCGCCGGCGGAACAACCGGTGCGGCTTCAGGCGCGCAAACGCCCGGCAGCGCCGGCAGCGGCAGCGGCTCTGCAGCCGCGGCGGCTGACCGGGGAAGCGGCGCGGGTGCAGGCAGCGGTATGACCAGAGGCGGCGGCTCAGGCCAGCCCTTCACCATCGAAGGCGACGCCGCACAGCGCCTCATCGTCAAACAGATCATCCCCACCTACCCGGAAGGACTCCAGCAGGAGGCGGTGATCCAGTTCAGATTCACGGTCCAGCCCGACGGCAAGCTGACCGGTCTGATCCCCATGCGCAAGGGCGACCCGACCCTCGAAAAGATCACCCTGAACGCGCTGCGGCAGTGGCTCTTCAATCCCCTGCCGGCCAA
>JAKQKF010000084.1 GCA_029560815.1 bacterium | reverse complement strand
GCCAGACGGAGGACCAGATCCACCAGTTCCTGGGTGACAAAACCCTTGCCGTAATCCTCGATAACGACAGCATTCATTTGCGGGATGGACTTTTCCAGATAACGGGCCAGCTTGCGCAGATCGGGGGGCGAGAGCCGGATGCTCTCCTCCCGGTCAACCCTCACCACCTGCTGATGACGGGCTATGATCCGGGTCTTGACAGTGGTGGGGAACCGGCCGCTCATGAGAATGCCCTGGCTGTCAATGCGGGCCGCTGAGAGCAGCTTGACCAGCTGCTGTCCGTTGAAATCGCGGCCGGTCAGACCGCACATCGCGGATGAGATGCCAAACTCGGCCAGATTGCGCGCCACGTTGGCCGCACCGCCGGGATAGGAGCTCTCACGGGTGACGTGTACCACAGGGACAGGTGCCTCGGGGGAGATGCGGGAGACTTTTCCCCAGATGAATTCATCGAGCATCAGGTCGCCGATGACCATGATGCGCTGCCGCTGCATGGCGGCGATATGTTCACGGATGCGCTTTTCGCGCACAATGTGACGATTCATTCGGACCGCTTTTTGGTGATGGTTCATGAGATATGAAACTACCTGTAAGTTTAGCAAATGTTCATCCAACAAGCAAGCCCTTTTTCGTGGCCGCAGCAGGCCTGACCAACTTTACTTCTCTGCTACCCGCTCCGGAGTGCTCTCTACACGGAAAACATGGTATATCCGTAAAAACCTTGACTTTTACGCGATTATTGGCTAAAATAGCAAACTGGTCATTAACCACGGAGTTCTGTCATGACAAAAAGAATGCTCCTGCTGCTTCTCTGCCTGGTCTGCCCGGCATGGGCGGGGTTCAGAACCGCCGGCCCGCCGCGCTACCTGGCCGGCGATGAAAATAACCCGCTATGCACTCCGCAGTGGTCGCCCGACGGCGAGTTGATTTCGGTCACGACCCCGCATTATGCCGGCATCTGGCTGATGCGCCCTGATGGCTCGGAAATGCGCCGTATCACCGATGAGCCCGGCGCCGGCTTCGGCCTGCAGTGGTCGCCGGACGGCTCCTCCATCCTCGCCCGCGTCGGCCGCACGGAGGGCCACAGACGCCATAACGCCCTGAAACGGTTTGATATAACATCCCGCCGCGACACCCTGCTGACCGCTTACCGCACCGGCATCGTCGGCTTGCCGTGCTGGGGATCCGACAGCAGGGAGGTTTTCGCCAGCATGAACGGCAGCTTGCAGCGCATCCCCTCCGGCCTGGAACCCGCGCTCCTGCAGCGCCGGGCTGACCGCCCGCTTTGGTTCCTGGACGGCGACCGGGCCATGCTCCTCGCTCCGGCGGCCGAAAAGGCGGCGGCAGTCGCTGCCCTGGCCGGCAGGCGCATCTTCAATCTGGTCCAGTCCGCGGATGGTGGGAGGGTGGCCTTTCAGATCCTCGGCGGCCCCCTCTGCGTGATGCGCAGCGACGGCACCGGCCTGGTCGAACTGGGTGCTGGAGAACATCCCGGCTTTTCACCCGACGGCCAACACCTCGTCTTCATGGTCACGCAGGATGACGGACATACCATCACCGGCTCGGATCTCTATATCATCGGGGCCGATGGCGCCGGCAGGACAAAGCTGACCTCGACCGAAGGCCGCAGCGAGATGCACCCTGCCTGGTCGCCGCGCGGGGATGCCATTCTATATGATCTTTATGAAACCGGCGAGATCTGGAGCTTGCCGGTCACTCAGGATGAATCCATTGAAAAGAGAGACTAGCCAGGGAACGGTAATGAAAAAAACGATCATAGCACTGATGGCTCTGCTCTGGGGCGGCAGCGTACTGGCCCAGCAGGTCACCGGCCTGGCGGGATGGAACATCGTCCTCGATCCCGGCCACAGCTTCAGGGAGAATATGGGCGTCGCCGGTTTTTCCGAGGCGGAGAAAAATGTCCGCGTCGCCTGGGCGCTGCGCGACCTGCTCCTGGAGACCACCGATATCGACACCGTCTATCTGACCCGCGAGGATGATAATACACCAGTCGGGCTTTTAGCGCGGTCAACCTATGCCAATTCACTCGGCGCAGCCTGGTTCCACTCCATCCACAGCGATGCCACCGGCTCCGGCGGAGCCTCGGAAGTCAATTCGGCCCTGCTGCTCTGGGGCCAGCTCGCAAATTACAATGAACGCCCCCCCGCCGGGGGCAAGGGCATGTCGGATATCATGATCGATAAGCTCAGCCGCGGCATGCGCATAAAAAGCAGCGGCTCGCGCGGGGACTGCTACTTTTACAACACCGGCGCGTGCCCCTATCTCTCGGTGACGAAAAATACCCTCATGCCCGCCGAACTCAGCGAGGCCGGCTACCATACCAACATGGCCCAGAATATGCGCCAGATGAGCGCCGCCTTTAACAAACTGGAGGCTTATACCCTCTATTGGTCAATCCTCCGCTACCACGGCCTCCCGCTGCCGGCCAATCCCGTTCTCACCGGCATCGTCGCCGACCTCGAGCGCAATGTGCCCGTCAATGGGGCCACTGTCACAGTCGGCGACAAGAGCTATACCACCGACAGTTTTGAGACCACCTTTCACAAGTACACCACGGACCCGGAGGCCCTGCGCAACGGCGTCTATCTTCTCGACGGCCTGTCCACCGGTTCCCTCGAGGTCATCGTCAGCGCACCGGACTATTATCCCGATACCCTGCAGGTGACCGCTGCCGACACCTTCTTCACCTTTGTGGATCCCAAACTGGTCTGGAAACGCCCGCCCGCGGTCAAACTCTCTTCACCTGCTGACGGGTATGAGCGCCAGCCCGCCTGGGGCAACCTGAGCTTCATCTTCAACCGGCCGGTCGACCGGGCCAGCTTCGAAGCCGCTTTCAAAATCGAACCGGCTGTCACAGGCCAGTTCCTTTGGGGCAACAACGACCAGCAGATGATCTTCAAGCCCGATACCCTCGATTTTGAGAGCGCCTATCAGGTCACCATCGCCGCCACGGGCCTGGATCGCTACGGCCATCCCCTCGACGGCAACGGCGATCGGGTGGGAGGCGATGATTTCGTTCTCCACTTCCGCACCGGCCCCATGGACATGACGGCGCCGCGCATCACAGCGGTCTATCCCCCCACCAACAGCCCGGCGATCGACACCCGTCCGATCCTGAACGTCACTTTCGATGAGGTGATCGACGCTGCTTCGATCCATCCCGGCCTCTTCACCCTGCAGAAGAATGGCACCACCACGCCGATCCCGCACCTCTATGCGCATGCGGTCGTCGGCTCCAGGAGCGTTCTCTCCTTTGCACCGGCCGTGGACCTCGAGCCGAATCAGCTCTACGCCTTGCTCATCGCCCCGGGCTTGCGCGACACCCTCGGTAACGAGGAGGGCGGAACCAAAACCGTCCGCATGAAAACCGGCACCACCTTCTGGCGCGCGCGGACCATCGACACCTTCGAGAACGGCGTGGAAAACTGGTGGCAGCCCTCCGCCAGCGGCACTACCACCGGCACGATCGCCGACAGCACCCGCTCCTATGGTTCGTCCGTAATCGTCAACCCCCTCACCGGCAGTGCCCTTTCTTTCGCAATCGACTATGGCTGGAACACCGGTTCCTCCGCCTGGCTGCTGCGCGATTATCTTTTCGGCGGCCCCGCCAAGGCGGTCACCTTTGACAAGAGCAGCTGCCTGCAGGTTTACCTCTTCGGCGACAACAGCGGCACTCTCTTCCGCTTTGCCGTGGATGACCGCGTCCCTGTGGCCGCAGGAGGAAACCATGAAGTCAGCCCCTGGTACAAGGTCAACTGGTACGGCTGGCGCCTGATCAGCTGGGATATGAACAGTGAGGCCGCCGGAAGCTGGCTCGGTGACGGGCAGCTCGATGGAACCCTCGCTTTTGACAGCATCCAGCTCGGCTTCGAGCCCGGCGGGAAAACATCGGGAACCCTCTATTTTGATGATCTGCGTATCGCCGACTATTCCGCCGTCGGGGTGGAGGAGGAGGCGGCCGCTGCGCCGGCGACTTTCAGTCTGAGCCAGAATTATCCCAATCCCTTCAACCCGTCGACGACCATCCTCTATGATCTGCCGGAAGGCGTGCATGAGGTTTCAGTGCGCATTTATGATCTGCTCGGCCGGCCGGTCCGTACCCTGGTCGAGACCCGCCAGTCCGCCGGGCACTATTCGGTGCTCTGGGACGGACGTGATGACGGTGGCCTCACTGCCTCCAGCGGCGTATACCTCTACCGGATCAACACCCCCCGTTTCACCGCGGTCAAACGCATGCTCTTCATCAAATAGAGCCTGCAGCATACCTCCAGACAATTGTTCAACTATTTAACGACGGCCGGCGCATTTCATGCGCCGGCCGTTTTGTTTGTCACAAAACAGGTCAAAAATGAGCAAGTTGTCACAAAATAATAATAGTTCTTGACTATTATTCGCCAAAAATGTACATTATACAAGCCTCTTGAGCTCTGCTTCTTGTGTTGCAGCCGCATCATATCAGCAATATGATCAGTTTTTGCGCAGTGTGTGGTTTGTGGATCCTGGGGAGTAGTATCTTTTCCGTCCAACCTATTTCAGAATTCCTGCACGGTTAGTGCGGCTGAAAGTCGGGGCAATGGTACGCTCAATTTGCCCTGCGGCTTTGGGCCAATACGGTTTTTTTGTCTTTACGGATCGACATCTGTCCGGAGGGAGGAGCGTCTTCTTGCGCGATGTTCCCTTTCCGTGCAGAAATCTCTGCCATTTTGCGTGATCGCAGGGTGGAATCATATGAATGAAAGGAGTTATTGATGATCGATCACAAAAGTGAACGAGGCTGGTTTAATGCAAGCCGGCACGCACTTTGGTCCCGTGCGGTGGTGAAGTGGGTGCTGGTTCTGGCCATCTTCCTCCTGCCGGCCTTGGTTCAGGCGGAGGTTAGCCTTAAAATCATCAAGGTGGCGAATGAAGACACAGTCGCTTCCGGTGAAACCATCACCTACCGGATCCAGTACACCGTCGCCAGCACGACAGAAAACGCCCTCAACGCGGTCATCACCGACATTCTGCCGGTTGAACTCTCTTCTTCCGCGAGCGATATCACCCTGGAGGGCGATGATTTCGTCACCTCTGCCATCTATACAGCCGCGACGCGAACCGCCCAGTTCGTCTTCGAGTCTCCTCTGGCGGCCGGCACGACCGGAACCATCCTGGTTAAAG
>JAKQKF010000059.1 GCA_029560815.1 bacterium | reverse complement strand
GCGCAGCCGCCCAGCACGATCAGGTCGGCGAGGGAGACTTTCTTGCCATCCTTCTGCGCGCTGTTGAACTCTTTCTGAATGGTTTCAAGCGCGGAGAGCACCTTGCCCAGCTGCGCCGGCTGGTTGACCGCCCAATCCTTCTGCGGGGCCAGGCGAATGCGGGCGCCGTTGGCGCCGCCGCGCTTGTCGGAACCGCGGAAGGTGGAGGCCGAAGCCCAGGCGGTGGAGACCAGCTCGGAAACGCTGAGGCCGGAGGCGAGGATTTTCGCCTTGAGGCCGGCGATGTCCCGGGCATCGATCAGGGGATGATTGACGGCGGGAATCGGGTCCTGCCAGATCAGATCCTCTTTCGGCACCTCGGGGCCCAGGTAGCGGGCCTTGGGTCCCATGTCGCGGTGGGTCAGCTTGAACCAGGCGCGGGCGAAGGCGTCGGCGAAGGCCTGCGGATCCTTGTGGAAGCGGCGCGAGATGGGCTCATAGATCGGGTCGAAGCGCAGCGAGAGGTCGGCGGTGGTCATCATCGGACGGTGCTTTTTGCTCGGATCGTGGGCGTCGGGAATCATGTGCTCCGGTTTGACATCCTTGGCCAGCCACTGCCAGGCGCCGGCCGGACTCTTGACCAGCTCCCATTCATAACCGAAGAGCATGTCGAAGTAGCCATTGTCCCATTGCGTCGGTTTGGGTTTCCAGGCGCCTTCGATGCCGCTGGTGGTGGTGTGCACGCCTTTGCCGGTGCCGAGCTTGTTGATCCAGCCCAGACCCTGTTGCTCCATGGGAGCAGCTTCCGGCTCCGGCCCGATCAGCTTCGGGTCGCCAGCGCCGTGGGCCTTGCCGAAGGTGTGGCCGCCGGCGACGAGAGCGACGGTCTCCTCGTCATTCATGGCCATGCGTGCGAAGGTATCACGCACGTCCCGGCCCGAGGCGACGGGATCGGGATTGCCATCCGGACCCTCCGGGTTGACATAGATCAATCCCATCTGCACGGCGGCGAGGGGATTCTCCAGGTCGCGGTCGCCGCTGTAGCGGCTGCCGGGTTTGTCGCTGGTCGCCAGCCATTCCTTTTCCGAACCCCAGTAGGTCTCCTCTTCCGGCTGCCAGATATCCTCGCGGCCGCCGCCGAAGCCGAAGGTCTTGAAGCCCATCGATTCGAGGGCACAGTTGCCGGCCAGGATCAGGAGATCCGCCCAGGAGATTTTGTTGCCATATTTTTGCTTGATCGGCCAGAGCAGGCGGCGCGCCTTGTCAAGGTTGGCGTTATCGGGCCAGCTGTTGAGGGGGGCGAAGCGCTGGTTGCCGGTGCCGCCGCCGCCGCGGCCGTCCGAGACACGGTAGGTGCCGGCGCTGTGCCATGACATGCGGATGAAGAGGCCGCCGTAATGGCCCCAGTCGGCGGGCCACCACTCCTGGGAGTCGGTCATCAGGGCGTAGAGCTCTTTTTTCAGGGCGGCGAGATCGAGTTTCTTGAATTCTTCGGCGTAATTAAAGTCGGGGTCCATCGGATTGGAGGCCGGCGCGTGCTGGTGGAGGATGCCCAGGTTGAGCTGATCGGGCCACCATTCACGATTGGAGTTGCCTTTGCCGGCAATGGGCATGGCGGATTTGCCCGTCACCGGGCATCTGGAATTTTCACTCATCGTTGACCTCCTTTGAGGTGAGAGTCTGCAATGCTGGCGCTTGATTGTTTCTTAATGACAGTAATAAGAACGATTATTAATTAAAAACAAAAAAAAGAGAACCGTGTTCTAAGGCTTTTGTGCCCGGCAGGCGCTGCAGAGGCCGAAGAACTCGATTTTGTGGCCCTGGATCTGAAAATCGGTCATCCGGCCGGCGCGTTCGTTGATCTCCTCATAAACCGGCAAATCGAAATCGTTGACAGCGCCGCACCGGCTGCAAATCAGATGATAATGCGCCTCCATCCGCGCCTCGAAACGGTCAAAGGTGCTGCCCGATTCGAGCTTGCGCACCAGACCCTGCTCGACCAGAATGGCGAGATTGCGATAGACCGTGCCCAGACTCAAATGGGGAAATCCCCTCTTCATCTCCTGATAGATCCAGTCCGCAGTGGGATGAATCGTCGTGGAACGCAGAAGGGCCAGAATCTCGTCGCGCTGGCGGCTGTGGCGCAGGCTGGTATGTGTAGGAGTATTATTCATAATAGTAATCATTACTAATATAAGAGTATTTTACCATACTGTCAAGAGAAATCGGAGAGCAGGCCGGGGTGCCGGGTGGGTGTGAGTGGTTCAGCTCAGCGCAGCAGCAGCATCCGCTTCACCTGCTGCGCCTCTCCGCTCTGCAGCAGGCAGAGATAGAGACCGCTGGAAGCGGGCAGCCCGGCCTCATCGCGGCCGTCCCAATCGAGCCGATGGGCGCCCGCCGCCGTTCGTCCGGCGGCCAGGGTGCGGATGCAGCGTCCCTGAACGGAGAAGATCTGCAGCCGGATATCGGCCGGCGCGGGCAGGGTGAAAGCGATTCGCGTTGTGGCGTTGAAGGGATTGGGCCAGTTCTGCATCAGCTCGAACTGCTCCGGCAGCTGGCCAGACGGGGGAGTCTCCACCCCGTTATAGCCTGAATTCTGCGCTCCGGGGGTGCCGTAGCCGGCCGATGCCGCCCAGCTGGCGGCGAGTTCGTTGTCCAGGGCCGGTCCGCGCAGTTCGAGGGTCGGCCCCAGTCCGGCGGCTGCCGCGGGCCAGGGGGAGGTGATGCCGAAAGCGACTGAATCGATCAGCGCGCCTTCTGCGTCGAAGAGACGGACCTGGTCGCCGCCGCTGCTCAAGCCGAAGGAGAGATTGCCGGCGAGGCGGATGCTTTTCTGCGGAAAGAGTTTGCGGAATTTGGTCGTGTCCCGTCCGACCACCAGATAGCCGCCGCTCTCGATCAGGGTATTGTCCGGGAAGAGGAAATCGTGGTCATCGGCGTCGTCCTTGAGGTGCCAGCCCGAGAGGTCGGCGCCGGCGGGGCCGCTGTTGTGGAGCTCCACCCAGCCCTCGCTGTCGTGGCTGTCGGCGGATTTATAATTGATCTCGTTGATGACGATGCGGGCTGCCTGCTCTCCGGCA
>JAKQKF010000055.1 GCA_029560815.1 bacterium | reverse complement strand
AGTTCTGCAATCAGAATGCGCCCGTCCGGGCCCTCGGGTTGGCTCATGACGCGAGCCAGCCGGTTGAACCGGCCGAAGGCGATGTCCGCATCCCAGCCATTAAAGTGCAGCGACTGGTCCGTAATATAGTGGACGCGGTCGAACGAGCTTCCGGGTCCGGAGGTGGAATCCACAGCCAGCTGTACGGCCGTCTTCACCTTGCCGGCAAAATTCAGCCTGGCAATTTCGCGCGCCATGGGTTTGAACATGCGATAGTTGAGAGCCGTGTCGCCGTATCTTTCAGCGGCGGAGAGGGGCCGGCCATCGCGCCCGGTTCGAATTTCGGTATCATCCATGCCGAAGGGAGCGTAACCGATTGCGCCCTCTCCCAGGGCCGCAAAGAAAAACCGGGTGATCGCGCCGTGTCCGATCGTTTCAGGAACAAAGAGTGGATTATCCGGACGGCTGTAGAGTTCGAGGACCTTGAGATAGGCTCGGGTATCGCTGAGGTAAATATCCGGCGCGAGGATGTCGATGGCCGGTGCCGCGGCTTTCCAGAGCTCAAAGACATTGTCATTCGGACCGCCGACCTGATAGGTGGGCGGCCAGCCGGGATTGAAGGGATCCCGGATCGATCCGTTGACATACAGCGGGAGGGGATAGACCGCCTTGCCCGCAGCAGCGATCTTGCCGATACAGGAAGCCACATGCCAGACCTGGAAGAATTCATCCGCATCGCGTCCGAACACCTCCGCCCAACTATGATTGGCGTGGGCTGATTTGTGCATCGCGGCCAGAGCTGGCGCGGGAACAGGAGCGTTGAAAATTTTCTGCGCAGCCGGCGAATAATCCCGGATGCTGTCCCAGGAGCCGGGCTCGTTCTCGACCTGAATCATGATGACCGTATGCTGTTTATCGACTTCCTTGAGGTGCTGCATGAACGCAGTAAACGCCCTGATGTCCGCTTCGAGCGCAGCCTGGCTGTGCGGCGAGGGCGAGTCCACCGGCTGACCCTTTGCGCCGATGATGTTGGGATAGAGGTCCCGCTGCAGTTTCATCCATTGCGGCATATAGTGATTCGAGCCATTCTTCCAGGTGGCGAACCAGAGCAAGACCATTCTCAGGTTGTGTTCGCGCGCCTGGGTGATGATGGTATCGATGACGTCATAATTATACCGGCCGGGTTGAGGCTCGAACTGCTCCCAATAGACCGGAATTTCGAGGGTGTTGGCATCAAGCGCGGCCATTGCGCTCCAGACCTGCGGCAGCATGGCCGGCCAGGCGCTGGAGTTGTGGCACTGGGCGCCGAGAATGAGAAAGGGCTCCCCGTCGACTATCAAGGCATGGCGCCCGTTTTGGTGCACGAGATGCGGCATCGACGGATCCGGTGCTTGCGCACGGGTGGATGAAACGATGCACGCGATCAGAATGATGATGGCTATGGCTGGGTGGTTCTTTGATATTCTCGTTTGCATAATCTTCTCCAGGAAGTGGATATTCTCCATGTTTCGCGATAGAACAATGACTGGAGTGGCCACTTTGGCTGCACCTGTTTTACCTTCTGGTCTATCAGTATTAGTTTATGTGGCAGACCCGCCCAAGCTGCTGCATAAAAAGATCGATTCCCCATGCACGCAGCCCTTCCTGCTCTGCTGTTGGCAAAAAACGCTGCACATCCAGTTGGGCGGCTCGCCAATCAATGCCGGCAATTACTGCCGCCATGTGGTCCTGCAACCAGGAAAGCGTTACCTGGATGGGCTTGTCCGCCCAGGGACCGTGCTGCTGCAAGGCATTTTGCAGCAGTGCCAGATCAGGCTGGATGCCGCGCGCACTGTACCAGAGAAAATCGTACCAGTCCCTGCCTTTAACATAGGGACGGCTCAACAGGGCGTGCAGTTTGAGCGCAAAGCCCGATTCCAGTGTCTGGGTTGTCACCGGCAGGGTCACCGGAAAGGTGATGAATTGAGTCAGGAAGGCTGAACCTGCTGGCGGACGGGTGTCGATCTCCAGTTTGATGCGGATTTTTTGCGCCTTGTGCCTCTCAAATGGCAGATCCAGCAGCAGGATTTTGCCGATGGAGTCGCTCTTGAGAAACGCTTTTTGCACTGCGATTCCGGCGCGTGATTTATCCTGCACCTCCAGAAGGATGCCTTCATGGGCGCAATCCTTTTGCACAGCCTCCAGATAGGGCTGCCAGCTGAATGCGGGATCGGGCTGCTTGATCAAGAAGTCAAGGTCCTCGGAGAACCGGTTCATGCCATGGAGGATGCGCAGGCAGGTGCCGCCGTGAAATGCCGCCTCCCTGAAAAAACCTGCGCGGGAGAGCCCTGCCAGAATGTACTGCTGCAGGATCTCCTGCAACACACTCTCCTGTTCGATGGCGTTGGCGGGTGCGTAGAGGGCCAGCCGGGCACTCAAGGTCCTATCCAGCATGGTGCAGCGCTCCCTTCAGCTGTTGAAGATAGTTTCGTACACGCAAGCTGCGCAGACTCGCCACGATATCGTCAATATCCGTAAACGGGATTTGGCGAAGATCCTCCTCTTCGATGCGCAGTGACTCCTCCAGCCAGGACAAGCCGTCCTTTTTCCAGGTGACCGTTTTGTCGAGGTAGAGCATGTCGGCGATCGCGCGCAGGGGCGACGCGATGAAAGTCCAGGTATCGCGGGCGACTTGCACTGCTTCAACACCGGCGCGCGGCATGCGGGCGGGCACGCGCTGAAAGGTGAATACGCCCAGAGGCGTTGTAAAGGTCCGGCTGCGCTGGACAGTCACGCTGCTGACCTGATATACGGCTTCAGGGATCAGACGATGCCAGGAGAGGGCCGATTGCAGACTGATATGTGAGGGATAATGGAGCAGTGCGGCGATCTGGAAGGGATGGGGCTCGGAGCGGCGGTAACGGCGGTCGAGCAAGTAGAGTCCGGGTTTCAGCCGCTGGATCTCTCCGGCCTGAACAGCGCGGTGGACGAGCAAAGTACGGGCGCCGGGACTGCTTCCGGGAAAGAGATTGGCAATCACCGTTTCGTCGAAAAGCCCGCCCGGCGGAGCAAGATGATAGATATTTTCTGTCAGAGTTTGCATTCTTGCTATTATATTACGAAAAACGTAATCTAATAGCAAGGGAAAAGCATATTAAATCCGTAAAGGCTTTCAATGGACACAGCGTTGCGGTCGGGATCGCTGCCTGGTGTTTGCTTTCAATCGTGTACATTTGCCGGATGAACCTTAAACCCTCGCCGGCAGCGCTGGCGGCCCCAGTCCGGCTGGACGGCGGCCATCACGGTATGACGGTCAGACCGCCTTGACGACCACCACGGTCAGGTCGTCGGCCTGCAGGGCGGTGCCGGAAAAATGGCGCAGCTCCTGCAGGAGCGCATCGCAGAGCTGCGCCGCAGCCATTTCGGCATGGCCGGCCAGGAGCCGCTGCAGTTTGACCTCGCCGAACTCTTCTCCCCTGGTGTTGCGGGTTTCGGTGACGCCGTCGGTGGCGAAGAGGAAGATATCCCCCGCCTCGTAGCCGACCTGCATCTCCTCCAGTTCCTGTGCGAAATGCTCCTCCTGGCGCAGGGCGAAGCCGATCCCGCGCGGGGTGAGCGAGTCGACGCTGCGGGTCCGGGTGCGGTAATGGTACAGCGGCAGGTGGCCGGCGCGGGTCAAGACCAGCCGGCGCTCGGCAGTGCGGATCTCGGCGGCCAGGGCGGTGACGAAATAGTTCTTCTCCAGATCCCTGCCCAGGAGCCGGTTGAGGTGCACGCAGAGTTCGCGCGGGCCGAGATGAAAGCTGTGCAGGGAGCGGATGATGCCTTGCACTTTGGACATGTAGAGCGCGGCCGAGATGCCTTTGCCGCTGACATCGCCGACTACGATGGTGATGCATTCCGAGCAGCCGTTCAGGTATTCATAATAGTCGCCGCCCACTTCCAGCGCCGGTATCGAGAGGCCCGCAATTTCCAGGCCGGGCATGTGCGGGGTCTCCTGCGGAAGCGAGGCGAGCTGGATGCGCCGGGCGATTTCCATCTCGTGACGGAGCCTTTCGCGCTGTGCGAGTTCTTCGTAGAGGAGGGCTTTTTCGATGGCGACTGAGACCGGCTGGCCGATGGAGCGGAGAAACTGATAGTCCTCCTGATAAAAGGGCGTCTCGGAATTTTTCTCGCCGAGCAGGAAGAGGCCGCGCAGACGCTCCTGGGTCAGGATGGGCATCAGATAGCGGAAACCGAATTCAAAAAATCTTTTTTTCAGCTTTTCGGGCAGATAATCGATAGTGAAACGCTCCTCGTCCGGCAGCCAGGCCGCCAGCTTGGCAGCCAGGGCCGGGGCTTCGTCCATGAACTCGTTCCACCTCTCCTCCGGCAGGCCAGCGGCTTTACCGCAGGCGATCTCGTGGGTCTCGCGAAAAAAGAGCACACCGATCTGGCGCAGATGCATGAGATTGTTGACCCGTTCGACAACCTCCTCCGCCAGTTCCGCAAGGCCCGTCTGCCGGCTCATCACCTCGTTCAGGAGCTGTGAGGCGCGCCGGTAGTCATATTGATCGCGATGGAATTGTCTGGCCAGGAAGCGGGTGCCGAGTTTGCCGATCTTCTAGAGCGAAAAAACCGAGACCACCGCCAGCACCATCAGCAGACCTTTCACCAGAGTAGCTTGCTCCTGCTGGTTCTGGGGGGTGTCCACCACTTCGATCGAGGAGCCGGTCAGGGTGATGTGCGGCAGCTGGATGGGCAGAGCGGGCAGCCGCCAGAAAATGGCGATACCGATGATGGTCAGTATCATAATCCAAATGGTCACCAGGATCGAGTAGCGGATATTGCGGCGTATGCGCAAATTGAGATCAAAGAGACGGTAGCGCCCGATGGTGTAGAGATAAGCCGCCGGGATGAGGATCAGGGGGAGGGCGATGATGCCCGCCGACATCGGTGAGGCGTAGCGGTTGACATACCAACCGAGCGCGATGGTCAGGACGAGGGTGACGAGCAGAGCCAGCCGAATGATGCGGGAGAGACGTTTGTTCTCCGAATTGACCTGCTTGCGGAAGAGAAACAGGGGCAGGATGGAGAGACCAATCAATGCCAGGGTCAGCAGGTTGAAGAAACGGCTGTCGCCGCTGATGTAGACCAGCAGGGTGCAGATCAGGGCGGCTGCGTAGGGCAGGATCACAGGCCAGCGCCTGGCGAGCAGGAGGGGGCTGGGGCGGGGGAAGTAGTAGGTGCTGTGCATCAGCAGCGCAATCGAGAAGAAGGCCATGGCGGGTAGAGGATACTTAAACAGCACTGCGAGGAAACCCGGCGCCAAATCCTGTCCTGTATTCAGCAGCATCAGCACATATCCGAGCAGGGTGAA
>JAKQKF010000029.1 GCA_029560815.1 bacterium | reverse complement strand
GGCCGGATCGTCGCCTCCGCGAGCGGAGCCGCCGATGCCCCCATCCGGCTGGCCATCCCCGGGGCCAGGCTCTGGTCGCCGGCCACACCCCACCTCTATGACCTCAAGGTCCAGCTCATCGACCGGGAGAAGGTGACCGACCAGGTCAGCAGCTATTTTGGCCTTCGCTCCATCACTGTCGGTCCTGACCAGGCGGGTGTCACCAGGCTGCTGCTCAACGGTGAGCCCCTCTTCCAGGCCGGACCCCTTGATCAGGGTTTCTGGCCCGACGGCATTTATACTGCGCCGACCGAAGAGGCCATGGTCTACGACCTCGAGGTGCTCAAGCGGATGGGCTTTAATATGCTGCGCAAGCATGTCAAGGTCGAACCGCGCCGGTTCTACTATCATTGCGATCGCCTCGGCGTGCTCGTCTGGCAGGATATGCCCAGCGGCGATCAGTCCCTCAACCCCGACCAGGTTGATTTAGTGCGCACTCCGGCGTCGGCTGCCCAGTACTATCTCGAGCTTGGGCGCATGGTCGCCAGCCTCTTCAACCATCCCAGTATTGTCATGTGGGTCCCCTTCAATGAGGGGTGGGGGCAATTCGACTCGGGCAAGGTGGTTGAGTTCATCCGCGGCCTTGATTCCACCCGGCTGGTGAACCAGGCTAGCGGCTGGACGGACCGGGGCGGCGGCGATGTCGTCGACTGGCACCGCTATCCGGGGCCTGACTCCCCCAAACCCGAGCCCCTGCGCGCCGCTGTCCTCGGTGAATTCGGCGGCCTTGGGCTCAAGATCGCCGGCCATATGTGGACCGAGGAGAACTGGGGATATCAAAAGATGGATGATATGGCCGGACTGCAGAAACGCTATGAGCAGCTCTGGATGCAGGTCTGGGAGCTGCAGGAGAAGAACGGCCTCAGCGCCGCCGTCTACACCCAGACCACCGATGTCGAGACCGAGGCTAACGGCCTCATGACCTATGACCGGGAGGTCATCAAGCAGGAGATCACCCGGGCGCCGCTGATCCATACCGGCCGGCTGCCCGCGCTGCCGCTCGCACGATGATCCCCTCCACACCGTGGAAGGATGGAATAGTATGAAGCAATCCGGGTATACCATGGCGGTCCTGCTGCTTCTGACCGGGATCGCCTCTGCGGGGGTGCTGGTGCTGGATTCCCCCGACAAAAATATCACCATCAGCGTTGATATCGCCGATAACATCCGCTACGCGGTCGCCTGGCGCGGTCAGGAGGTCATCCGTCCCTCCGAGATCTCGCTGCTTCTCGACCGGGAGCGCCATCTCGGGGACAGCCCGCGCCTGCAGAAGAGCCGGCGCGTCAGCGTCGACCAGGTGCTGGAGCCGGTCGTCCGGCAGAAGAGCGCCCGCATCCGCGACTGCTACAACGAATTGACCCTCGATTTCAAGGGCGGGTACAGCCTTGTCTTCCGCGCCTACGATAACGGTGTCGCCTGGCGCTGGGTGACCCGCCTGCCCGGCAGGGTGAAGGTGATCTATGAGCAGGCGGTCTTTGATTTTGCCGGCGACCACATCGCCTATTTCGGCGAAGAGCCCAGCTTTTACAGCCACCAGGAGCGCCGTTATCTGCCGGTTCATCTGAAGGATATCACCAGCAGCCGCCAGGGTGTGGCCCCGGTGCTGGTTGATTGCGGTTCAGGCCCCAAAGTGCTGGTCAGCGAGGCGGACCTCTGCGATTATCCGGGGCTCTGGTTCACCGGCAGCGACCAGCGTCCGGCCGCGCTGGTCGGCCGCTTTCCGCAGGTCTGTTTGACCGACACCGTCACCTCGGATCGTGATGTCGAGCCGCTCACCCGCGCTCAGTATATTGCCGAGACCGCCGGCAGCCGCAGTTATCCCTGGCGCCTGCTGGTCATCACCGGCCGGGATGCCGAAATCGTCAGCAATACGCTGGTCTACCAACTCTCGCAGCCGGAAAAGATCGCGGACCCCTCCTGGATCAAGCCCGGCAAGGTGGCCTGGGACTGGTGGAACGCCCTCAATCTCTATGGCGTCGATTTCAAGGCCGGCCTCAACACAGCCACCTACAAGCACTATATCGATTTTGCCGCCGACTACGGTATTGAATATGTCATCCTCGACGAGGGCTGGTATCAGCTCGGGGATCTTCTCGCCGTCCATCCGGAGATCGATATGGAGGAGCTGCTGGCGCATGCTCGCGAGCGCAAGGTGGAGATCATTCTCTGGGTCACCTGGAAGAGCCTGCTCGACCAGCTGCAGCCGGCCCTGGCCCGTTTTGCCGGCTGGGGCGTCAAGGGCATCAAGGTCGATTTCATGCAGCGGGATGACCAGTGGATGGTCAACTATTACTGGAAGATCGCCGAGGAAGCGGCCCGGCACCGGCTGCTGGTCGATTTTCACGGCGCCTACAAGCCGGCGGGGCTCGAGCGCGCCTGGCCCAATGTGCTCACGCGGGAGGGGGTCATGGGGCTGGAGAATGTGAAATGGAGCAGGGAGGTGACCCCGGAGCACAATGTCACACTGGTTTTCACCCGCATGGCCGTCGGACCGATGGATTATACGCCGGGGGCGATGGTCAATGCCACACCGGCGCAGTTCAATCCCGTTTTTGATCTGCCGATGAGCATGTCCACCCGCTGCCATCAGATGGCGATGTACGTCGTCTATGAAAGCCCGCTGCAGATGCTCGCCGACTCGCCGAGCCGCTACCGCCGGGAGGAGGAGTGCAGCCGCTTCATCGCCGGTGTCCCTGCGGTTTGGGATGAGAGCGTCGTGCTCGACGCCCGCATCGCGGACTATGTCCTGATCGCCCGGCGCAGCGCAGGGGTCTGGTACGCGGGTGCGATGACCGATGGTTCGGGACGCGAGCTCAGTCTCGATCTCTCCTTCCTGCCGCAGGGCCGCTACACCATGACCCTTTTCAGCGATGGACCCAATGCCGGGCGCGCCGCCATGGACTATGGCCGCACTACGCGGGTGGTCACGGCCGGAGAACGCATCCCGCTCACACTCGCGCCCGGAGGGGGGGCGGTGGCGCGTTTTGTGCCGGCCGGGGAGTAACGCAAATCACCGCGCCGCCGCTGCGGCTGCAATTATTACTGTTTTTATTCAGCTATTTTTTGTAATTTATGGGTCAATACTACTTCCTAACAGACGAGTGCACGCATGAAAAAAATGATCCGGATTCTCCTCCTGTTTTCCCTGGCTTTTCTTTTCCTTCTTTGTGCCAAAAAAGAGATACCCTATGTCGTCAAGGTGGCCAAGCAGACCATCCCCTCCGTTGTCTTTGAGAATAAATTCCGCAGCAGCCCGGAATACCGCAGCGATATCGTCTACACTGTTGATGTTCTCAAGGAGTTCATTGACGACAACTATGTAGACAACCTTCTCTTCGAGGCGGAGGGCTATGCGCGCGGACTCGAACGGGACAGCGTGGTGGCGGTCCGTCTCTTCACCGAAAAAGGGCGCATTCTCACCCGTCCCAAAGGTCCGCTCTATGCCAAAATTGTTCCTGCGGAGATCACGGTGACGGATGAGGAGGTGCGGGCTGATTATGAATCTTCCCGGTTTGAATACAAGATCGCCAATATCTATTTTAAGAACCGGGCCCGAGCGGACAGTGTTTACACCCTTTTGCAGAAGGGGAGCGATTTTGCCGAGCTGGCGAAAAGGTACTCCCAGGATCCCCGCACGCGGGATGCCGGCGGCGAAGTGCCCAAATACCTCCGCTGGGGCACCATGGGCTATGCTGTCGATGAGGCCCTGCGCACTATGGAACCGGGCGCGATCACCTCTCCGCTGGTTACCCTCTTCGGTATCCACATCGTCAAGGTCATAGACAAGCGCCCCTATGCAGCCCCGCCGTTCGAGGACATCCAGCCCCGCCTCCGTAATCAGATCAAGGCCAAGCGGCTCAACCAGCTCACTGAAGCCTATTCGATGGGCCTCTATGACAAGTACAATTTCAGGATTGCCGCCGGATTGCTCCCGGAGATCCTCTCTTTCTACCGCACAGAGAAGATGGTGGGCCGTCTGGATCTCGCCGCCATGCCCGTAAAGCTGCAGAAGGCCAGGGTCGCGGAGTGGAAGGGGGGAAGCTGGGATGTGCGCAAGCTGGCTTTTCAGCTCGCAACAGCCCCTTCGAGGCTGCTTTTCCCGTGGAACTCGGTGGATGATGTCGATGATTTTATCCGCAAATCGGCGATCGCTGAACTGATGCTCGCCGAGGCTGAGGCGCTTGGTCTCGATGAGAGCGAACAGTTCAAGGCAGAGTACAATGCCCTGCGCAATCAGATTGTCCGCACCCGCTGCCGCGAGATCCTCGCTCCGCAGTTCCGTACACTCACGCAGGAAGAGGTCCGCGCTTTTTATGAAGAGTCCAGGGATCAACTCGGCGAGATGACCTTTGCGGAGGCGCGCCCGACCCTGGAGCAGCAGCTGTTGATCAACAAGAACCGTGACCTGCGCAAGAGGGTGGCCAAGGAGCTGCGCGGCAAATATCCGATCCGGTACAATGAAGCGGAGCTGCGCCGCATCGCCCTCACGCTCGGTTCGGGTGGAGTAGCCTCAGCGAATCCGGAGGAAGAGGCTGCGGGTCAGGGTGACGAGGAGTGAGAGAGCGCAGCGGAGGTCATACAGCAGCCCGCTGGCGGGGCAGTCCGCGCTGCATGGGGAGAGCGGGGCAGGATTCCCTTGCTTGTTACTTTTTAATGGGTTATATTAGCCTGTGATTCTTGCTGGCATCGAGATTAAGGAACCGGTCGTCCTGGCGCCGCTGGCAGGCTGGACCGATACGGTCTTCCGGCGGCTGTGCAAAGAGTTCGGCGTCGGCCTCATCTTCACCGAGATGGCCAGCGCCGATGCCCTGGTGCGCAACAAGGCGCGCACGATGGATATCTGCCGCTTCACTGCAGAGGAGCGCCCCATCGGCATTCAGCTCTTCGGGGCTGAGGCCGGAACCCTCGGCCGGGCGGCGGAGATTGTCGCCGAACTGCAGCCCGATTTCATCGATATCAATTTTGGCTGCCCGGCCCGCAAAGTGGTCAAGCGGGGAGGCGGGTCGGCGCTGATGAAGGATCTCTCGCTCATTGAAGAGATCGGACGGGCGGTGGTCGGAGCCACGCCCATCCCGGTGACCGCCAAACTCCGCAGCGGCTGGAGCGACACGGTGGTGGTAACCGCCTGCCAGCAGCTCGAACAGGCGGGCGTCACCGCTGTCACCATTCATCCGCGCACCCAGAAGATGGGTTTCAAGGGCAAGGCCGACTGGCGGCTGATCGCCGAGGTCAAACGGGCACTCCGGATCCCGGTCATCGGCAACGGGGACATCACCTCGCCGGCGGACGCCCGGCGCATGTTCGAAGAGACCGGTTGTGATCTGGTGATGATCGGCCGCGCAGCTCAGGGTAATCCCTGGATATTCGCGAGAACGATCGCTCTGCTGCGCGACGGTGTCGAGCCCCCGCCGCCTTCAGCTGCCGAGCGGGTGGCCCTCTGCATCCGCCATCTCGATCTGCAGGCCCAATATTACGGAGACCATGTGGCGGTCTATACAATGCGCAAGCATATCGCCAGCTATCTGAGAGGAATTCCCCATGCTGCTGAATGCAGGGATCAACTCTTCCGTAAAAATGATATCGGCGAGGTCAGAGCGGATCTGATCGCTTTCGCTTCCGGCTTGAAGCCGGAGAAGGTCTGCGCATAATAGAATTTTAAGGCAGGAGCACCGCATCCTGCCTTTTTTTACATTTTTCAGATAACGGCCGGAGGAGGGGCGCTGCCCTGTTCCTTCCGGCTTCAACCCCGTACTTGTTTCCGGAGGATGCATGTCGAAACGCAAAGCGATTATCATGGGTGCAGCCGGCAGGGATTTTCATAATTTCAATCTCTATTTCCGTCAGAACGGCGACTATGAAGTGGTGGCTTTTACCGCAACCCAGATTCCCAACATTGATGACCGTAAATATCCGGCTGAATTGGCTGGAGCACTCTATCCAAAGGGCATCCCCATCGAGCCCGAGGATAGCCTGCCCGAGCTTATTCGCCGTCACAACGTCGATGAGGTCTTTTTCGCCTACAGCGACGTGCCCCACGATTATCTGATGCACAGGGGATCGCTGGTCAACGCGCTCGGGGCCACTTTTTCCCTTCTCGGCCCCAGGTTTACGATGATCAAATCCAGTATTCCGGTGGTGGCGGTATGCGCTGTGCGCACGGGCTGCGGCAAGAGCCAGACTACACGCCGTGTCGCCGAGATCCTCATGGCCAAAGGCAAACGGGTGGTCGCCATCCGTCATCCGATGCCCTATGGTGATCTGGTCAAACAGCGGGTGCAGCGTTTTGCCACCCTTGATGATCTGAAAAAACATGAATGCACGATCGAGGAGATGGAGGAGTACGAGCCCCACATCTCGCGCGGTGTCGTCGTCTATGCCGGCGTCGATTACGGCGCCATTCTCGAGCAGGCCGAGCAGGAGGCCGATGTCATCCTCTGGGACGGCGGCAACAACGATACCCCGTTTTACGCGCCCGACCTTCATATCGTCGTGGTCGATCCCCTTCGCCCCGGTCATGAGATCGGCTATCATCCCGGTGAGACCAACCTGCGCATGGCCGATGTGGTCGTTATCAACAAGGAGGTTGAAGCCGACCTCGAGGCTCTGCACGTGGTCAAGGAGAATATCCGCCTCTATAACAGCCGGGCGATGGTCATCGACGCCGCCTCGCCGATCCGGATCGAAAATCCCGAACTGCTTGCGGGCAAGCGCGCCCTGGTGGTGGAGGATGGCCCGACCCTCACCCATGGCGAAATGACCTTCGGCGCCGGAATTGTCGCCGCTCAGCGCTACGGCGCAAGCCTGGTCGATCCGCGCCCCTTCCTCAAGGGCTCGCTGGTCGGGACCTTCGCCAAGTATACGGGCATCGGCACGCTGCTGCCGGCGATGGGCTACGGTGAGGAGCAGATGCGCGACCTCGAGGCCACGATCAATGCGACCGACTGCGATGTGGTGGTCATTGGCACTCCGATCGATCTGCGCCGGATCATCAATATCAAAAAGCCGACCGTCCGAGTTCATTACGATCTGCAGGAGATCGGCACGCCGACTCTGCAGGATGCTCTGGCCGGATTCTAGGCGTAGGCCTCCGGCATGACTACCGAGATCGAAAAGCCTGTCGCCGTCGTCGCGTTGGGTGGCAATGCCATCACCCGCGAGTTCGAGGAGGGCGACATTTATCAGCAGTTCGCCAACACCCGCCGCGCCTTGATGGGGGTGGCGGACCTGATCGAGCGGGGGTACCGCCTGGCCATCACCCATGGCAACGGCCCGCAGGTCGGCCATGGCCTCATTCGTGTCGAGCAGACCCGTCACCTGGTGCCGCCTCTGCCCCTTGGCATTCTTGTCGCCGACCTCGAAGGCGGCATGGGTTATATGATCGAGCAGTCGCTGATCAATAAACTGCTGCTGCGTGGCGTCAGCCGTGAGGTGGTCACACTCCTGGCGGAGGTGGTCGTCGACCGGAACGATCCCTCCATCCACAATCCGACCAAATTCGTCGGCCCCTTTTACCGCCAGGAGGAGGTCGCCGAACTGATCGAAAAGCGGGGCTATATCATTCGGGAAGATCCGGGCCGGGGTTATCGCCGGGTGGTGCCCTCACCGCGGCCGCTCCATGTCGTCCAGGCCCAGACTATCCGCAGGCTCGTCTACGATGGTACTGTCGTCATCACCGCAGGCGGGGGGGGAATTCCGGTCTATCTTGAGGAGGATGGCCGTCTCGAGGGGGTCGACGCCGTCATCGACAAGGATCTCGCTTCCATGGTGCTCGCGCGCGAGATCGGCGCTTCGGAGCTTTATATCCTCACCGCCGTCGACCGGGTGGCCCTGAACTACAATCAGCCCGGACAGCGTTTTCTCGACCGTCTGACCGCCGCCGAGGCGAAAAGATATCTGGCCGAGGGGCAGTTCCCCAAAGGCTCGATGGGGCCCAAGATCGAGGCGGCGGTGCAGTTCATCGAGGAGGGGGGCAAAAAGGCCGTCATCACCTCGGTCGAACGGATGTCCGAAGCCCTGGAGGGCAGGACCGGCACCGAAATCGTCGCATGAGCAAGAATAGCTTCCCGCGCCGGCACGACAGGAAGTAATAACCGGTGCAGGCACGAAAGAACTAATTGATTGTGTTGGTTATTATTAACTGTGCTGCTCAGCGTCTTGGCGCTGGAATATTTTCGTGACTTGACAGGGAACAGGCAAAAATGGCAGAAGAAATCGTCCGGAAAAAACGCGAACCAGAGATCACCATCAACACCGCCTGGTGCAAGGGATGCGTCATCTGTGTCGAGCTATGTCCCGAACAGGTTCTGGTGATGGAGAGAGGCAAGGCCCAGGTGGCCCACCTGGAGAAATGCACCGTCTGCGGACTGTGCGAGCTGCGCTGTCCCGATTTCGCGATCGTGGTTGTGGACAAAAACAAAAGCCCGAAAACAGGTGAATGAACGATGGCAGAAGAGAATAAAGTCAAGGTACTGACCGGCAATGAGGCCTGCGCCATGGGGGCTTTGGCGGCCGGAATGCGTTTTTACGCCGGCTACCCCATCACCCCCTCATCGGAGGTGGCCGAGGTGCTGGCTGAGGAACTGCCCCGGCTTGGCGGGGTCTTTATCCAGATGGAGGACGAGATCGCCTCGATGGGGGCCATCATCGGCGCTTCTCTGGCCGGAACCAAATCGATGACCGCCACCAGCGGCCCCGGCTTCTCGCTGATGCAGGAGAATATCGGCTTTGCCGCCATGGCGGAGGTGCCCTGCGTCGTCGTCAACGTCATGCGCGGCGGTCCGAGCACGGGACTGCCCACCCTGCCGGCTCAGGGTGATGTCATGCAGGCGCGTTGGGGTACCCATGGCGACCACTCCATCATCGTCCTCACCCCGTTCAGCGTCGCCGAGACCTTTGATTTGACCGTGCGCGCCTTCAACCTTGCGGAGCAGTACCGCACGCCGGTCATCCTGCTGCTTGACGAGATCATCGGCCATGTCAACGAGAGAGTCACGGTCGTCGATCCCGGCACGCTGGAAATTTTCAACCGTGTCGTCCCGACCGAACCGCCTAAGCAGTACAAGCCCTACCGCCATACCGAATCGGGCGTCCCCCCGATGATCGCCTATGGCGAGGGCTACCGCTTCCACGTCACGGGACTGGCTCACGACGAGACCGGTTTTCCGACCAACAGCTCGGTGGAGATCGGTCGGATGATGGAGCGGCACCAGCGCAAGATCGAGCAGGCGCGGGACCATATCGTCCAGGTGGATCCCTTTATGATGGAGGATGCCGAGATCGGTATCATCGCCTACGGTTCGAGTGCCCGTTCGGCGCGCCATGCTGTGCGGCTGGCGCGCGAGACCGGCAAGCGGGTCGGCCTGCTGCGCCTCAAGACTCTGTGGCCTTTTGCCGATGAGGAGATCCGTTCCTACATCGGCCGGGTCAAGAGCTGGATCGTGCCCGAGATGAACCTGGGGCAGATCGCCCATGAGGTTGAGTGGGCCCTGGCCGGCAGCGCGCCGGTGACGCGCCTGACCAAAGTCAACGGCGATCCGATCAGCCCGCCGGAAATCTACCAGATCATCCCCGGTTGAGTCGATAAAGAAGGAGAGAGGCACGATGTTCAATTACGAGAGTTATCTGCGGCTCGATAAATTCCCCCTCATCTGGTGTTCCGGGTGCGGGGACGGCATTGTCCTGAAATCGATGATCCGCGCCATCGACAAACTGGGTCTGAACAAGGATGACGTCTGCATGGTTTCGGGCATCGGCTGCTCGAGCCGCCTGACCGGCTATGTCGATTTCAACACCCTGCACACCACGCATGGGCGCGCCCTGACCTTTGCCACCGGCATCAAGATGGCCAAGCCCCGCCTGCATGTAATTGTGGTGACCGGAGACGGCGACGCCACGGCCATCGGCGGCAATCACTATATCCATGCGGCGCGGCGCAACATCGATATCACTGTGATCCTCTTCAACAATTTCATTTATGGCATGACCGGGGGGCAAGTCTCTCCCTGCACGCCCAAGGGCAAACGCGCCAGCACGGCGCCCTACGGCAATTTCGAGAATGCCTTTAATATCAGTGGACTGGCCCAGGCCGCGGGCGCCAGCTTTGTCGCCCGCGCCACGGTCTACAACGCCGTCCAGCTCGAAAAGCTCATCCAGCGGGCCATCGAGAAAAAGGGTTTTTCCCTGGTCGAGGTGCTCTCGCCCTGTCCGACGGCCTACGGGCGGCGCAACCGTGAAGGCACGCCCGTGGATATGATCCTCCAGCAAAAGGAGACCACGGTTAGCGTGGCCGCGGCTGAAAAGATGACGCCGGAAGAGCTCGAGGACAAGATCATCACGGGTGTCCTCACCGACGTTGAGCGGCCCGAATGCCGGGCAGAGTATCAAAAGCTGATCGATTCATTGAACAAGGAGGGTTGAGCGCAATGAGTTTTCGTTATGAAATCCGTCTGAGCGGCGAGGGCGGACAGGGACTGGTCCTGGCGGGCAAGATCCTCGCCGAGGCCGCAGCGGTCTACGACGACCTCAATGCCACCCAGAGCCAGAGCTACGGTCCGGAAGCGCGCGGCGGAGCCAGCCGCTCCGAGGTGATCATCTCGGATGAAGAGATCGATTATCCCAAAGCGGTCAGCATCGACCTGCTGCTCGCCCTGACCCAGGAGTCCTGTGACCGCTACCACAAGGATCTGAAGAAGGGGGGGATTCTGCTGGTTGACAGCGATGCGGTGAACCGGCTGCCCGAAGGTGAGTTTCGCGCGATCAGCGCGCCCATCATCGGGCTGGCCCGGCAGCGGGTCGGCCGGGCGCTGGTGGCCAACATTGTCGCCCTGGGCTTCATCGCCGGTATCTCGGGCATCGTCTCGGAGAAATCACTGCGTTCGGCGATTGAAGCGCGGGTCCCCAAAGGCACCGAGCAGCTCAACCTCACCGCTTTTGCCACCGGACTGGAAGAGGCGCGCGCCCTTATCAAGGAGTAGCCCTGACCATCCGTCATACCTATACGATTCAGGAGAACTATGCAGAGAACGCTTGCCATTTGCAAACCCGATTGTCTGGCCCGCGCGCTGGCGGGAGAGGTGTTGAGCCGCATCGAGGCCGGGGGCTTTCGTGTCGTCGGCATGAAAATGATCCGGCTGACACGGAGTCAGGCGGGGAGTTTTTATGATGTCCATCGCGAAAAACCCTTTTATCCCGAACTGCTCGATTTCATGACCGAGGGCCCGGTGGTGGTTGCGGTGCTCGAAAAGAGCGATGCGGTTGAGTCCTGGCGGGCCCTGATGGGCGCCACCAATCCCGCCAATGCCGCGGAGGGGACGATCCGGCGTGATCTGGCCGAGAGTATGTCGCGCAACGTCGTGCACGGCTCGGATTCGCCCGAAAATGCCCGCCGGGAGATTGCTTTCTTCTTCAGTGAGAGCGAACTGCTGGCTGCAGAAAAATGAATATAATTCAGAAAATCGCGATTTTTATCTTGACTATGTGACGCTTTATTGCTAAATTTTCCCTCGATTTTTGGAATGAAAAAAAGTGCTACCTCTTAATATCGCCAATATGGCCTGCGGGCATTATGAAGAACCCCGTGAGGCCTCTGCCGCGGATCTCAACCTGCATGAGCGGGAGGAGTTCCAGGCGCCAATCACCATGGTCATCCGCATCGACAAGGCCTCTGATGAACTCATCGTGACCATCGATTGGCGGACCGTGTTTTCCGGCAGCTGCGACCGCTGTGCGGAACCTCTTCAGACGCCGCTCAGCGACACCCTTGCGGTGGTCTACACCTTCGATCCGCAGGAACGCGAGGAGGCTGATGAGGATGTGCTCCTCATCAGTGAATCGACCCGCGAGGTCGACTTGACCGACCACCTCCGCCAGAGCGTGATTCTGGCGCTGCCGCTCAAGCAGCTCTGCCGGGAGGATTGCAGAGGCTTATGCAGCCGCTGCGGCGCCAACCTGAATTCTGAAACATGTAGTTGCCCGCCGGATCCGGTTGATCCGCGTTGGGAAAAGCTTGAACAGCTCCTTAACAGAAAGAATTAGCCATGCCACTACCCAAAAGAAGACACTCCAGTGCACGCCGCGACAAGAGACGCGCCAACTGGAAAGCGGCCATACCGACGGTTTCCGAGTGCTCGAATTGCCATCAGCCCAAACTCCCCCACCGTGCTTGCCCCAGCTGTGGCTATTACAAAAGCCGTTCGGTCTTTTTGCCCAGAGAGTCTTAAGTCAGATTCCTTTTCCCACCAATCATAGCGTGACCTCAAGAATCAGAGCGATTGTTGAGGTCACGTTCATTTGAACTCGTTCCGGAGTCGAAATTTGATCAAGATCGCGTTGGATGCCATGGGAGGGGACAACGCCCCTCACGATGTGGTGCACGGAGGCGTAGAGGCTGCCCGCGCCGCCAAGGGCGATCTCGAGGTCGTGATGGTGGGAGACGAAGAGACGGTGCGGCAGCACTTGTCGCATCATTTTCACATCCATGAACTCAAAATATCGGTCGTCCATGCCTCGCAGGCGATCGGCATGGACGAGGCGCCTGCAGCCGCTGTCAAGCAAAAGCCCGACGCTTCGGTCAGTGTGGCCATGCGCCTGCACAAGGAGGGCAAGGTGGATGCTGTGGTGAGCGCAGGCAATACCGGCGCCCTCATGACCTCAGCCCTGTTCAATCTCCGGCGCATGGAGGGCATCCGGCGGCCCGCGATCAGCACCCTCATGCCCACCGAAAAGGGGCGTATGCTGCTGCTCGACGTCGGCGCCAACGTCGATAACAAGCCGCAGTACCTGGTCGAGTTCGCCGTGATGGGCAGCACCTATTACAGCCATCTCTTTGATGAACCGAACCCGACCGTGGGGCTGCTCAATATCGGGCATGAGGCGATGAAGGGTAACGAGATGAGCCAGCAGGCTTATGAGCTTCTCTCCGCCTCCGGCGTCAATTTTATGGGCAATGTCGAGGGCGGTGATGTCCTGCGCGGCAAAGCCAACGTCGTGGTCTGCGATGGTTTTATCGGCAATATCGTGCTCAAATTCGGCGAAAGCCTGCTCGGTATGTTCAACTCGAGCCTGCGCCGCATCAGCCGCAAATATATCTTTTCACAGCTTGGAGCGGTGATGATGAAGCCGACCTTTGACGGTATCCGCAAGATTTTCGACTATCAGGAGTATGGCGGCGCACCGCTGCTCGGAGTACAAGGCATCTGTTTCAAGGCTCACGGCCGCTCAACACCGCGCGCTATACGCAACGCCATCCTGGCCACCAAAAAGATGGTCGATGGCAATGTCAACCAGCGCATCCAGACGGAAATCGGGAAACTCGCCTTTTCCGAATGATTTTCTGACCCATGCCGAGGATACTGCGATTGAATAATCCGCTCCATGCGATGATCACAGGCACAGGTTGTGCCGTCCCCGGACGTGTGTTGACCAACCAGGACCTGGAAAAGATGGTTGACACCAGTGACGAGTGGATTCGCGAGCGCACAGGCATCGCCGAGCGTCACATTATCGAGGAGGGGCGCTACACCTCCGATCTCTGCGCCGAAGCGGCTCAGCGTGCCCTCGCCGAGGCCGGCGTTTCGGCCCTGGATGTCGATCTGATTTCCGTGGCCACCGTGACGGGCGATATGGGTTTCCCTTCCACCGGCTGTATTGTGCAGGAAAAGATCGGCGCTCATAACGCTGCTGCCTTCGACATCGCCGCCGCCTGTTCGGGTTTTCTCTACGGCCTCTCATGGGCTGAAGCCATGATCGCTGCCGGCAAGGCGCGCACGGTGCTGGTCATCGGCGGGGAGACGCTCTCCCGCATCACCGACTATCAGGACCGCACTACTGCGGTCCTCTTTGGCGACGGCGCCGGTGCAGCGGTTCTTCAGCCCTCGGACGGCCAGCGCGGCATCCTCGGCAGCTATCTCAAGAGCGACGGCCGTTTCGGCCGGCTCCTTTATCTTGACGGGATGGGCACCCAGTACCCTCCCACGCACGAATCGATCGACCAGCGCGCCGGTTATATCCGGATGGAAGGCCGCGAGGTTTTCAAACAGGCGGTGACCGCCATGGGCGATGCCGCGGAGACCGTCCTGCAGCGCGCCGGCCTCACCGGCGCGGATGTCGATCTGCTCATCCCCCACCAGGCCAATATGCGCATCATCGATGCGACGGCCAGGCGCGTGAAGGTCCCGCTCGAGCGGGTCTTCGTCAATGTCGATCGTTATGGCAACACCTCGGCCGCCTCCATTCCGATCGCCATCGACGAAGCGCGGCGGAGCGGCCGGCTTGGTCCGGGCAAGCTGGCTCTGCTGGTTGCCTTTGGTTCCGGTCTGACCTGGGCTTCAGCTCTGGTGCGTTTTTAAATGGGTGTACGGGCTTTTATTTTTCCCGGCCAGGGCTCACAAGAGGTGGGGATGGGCAGGGATCTCTACGAGGCCTATTCTTCAGTGCGGGCTCTTTACGCCAGAGCGGGGGAACTGCTCGGTTTCGATCTTGCCCGGCGCTCCTTTGACGGGCCGGCTGAAGAGCTTCGCCAAACCCGCATCACCCAACCTGCGCTTTTCGTTCACAGTGTAGCCCTGCAGGGGCTGCTGCGCAGGCGCGGGGTCAAACCGGCGATGGCCGCCGGCCACAGTCTGGGCGAATTCACCGCTTTCACTGCCGCCGGCGCCCTGAGCTTTGCCGAGGGGCTGCGCCTGGTGAGCAGCCGCGCAGAAGCGATGACCGCGGCCGCAGCCCTGCAGCCAGGGGCCATGGCCGCGATCATCGGCCTCGATCAGGCGGCGCTGGAAAAACTGTGTGCACAGCTCTCCACGGGGGAGAGGGTGACTGTCGCCAATATCAACTCGGACCAGCAGCTCGTTGTCTCCGGCAGCAAGGCCGGCGTCGACGAGGTGGTCAAGGCGGCATCGGCGGCGGGGGCCCGGCGGGCGCTGCCGCTGCCGGTGAGCGGGGCCTTTCATTCACCACTGATGGAACCAGCGCGGCAAAAGCTGGCCCATGCCCTGGCAGGGGCCCCTTTCAGGGCACCGCGGGTGCCGGTCTATTGCAACTCTGACGCGCAGCCGGTGCGCAACCCGGACGAAATCCGGCGAGCGCTGGAGCGGCAGCTCGTCAGCCCGGTGCGATGGTCGGAGCAGGTGCGCCGGATGATCGCGGATGGCGCGGATGAGTTTATCGAGATCGGTGCCGGGAGTGTGCTCAGCGGCCTGGTCAAACGCATCGACCCCGGAGTCAGGGTGCGCACAGTCAGCAGCCTGCAGGATGTGCTTGAATTTGCTTGAGGATGAAACAGTGATCGATCTGACGGGAAAAACAGCGGTCGTGACCGGTGGCGCGAGGGGTATCGGCAAGGCCATCGTTATGCGGCTGGCCGGCGCTGGTGCCGATGTGGTGATCTCGGACATTGACGGTGCGGGCGCGGAAGCCGCTGCTGCCGAGGTCCGGGCTGCAGGCCGCAAGAGCCTGGCCGTGCAGGGCGACATCAGCCTGGCAGCGGACGCCGAAGCACTGGTCGAAGCCGCCATGACCGCTTTCAGCCGGGTTGACATCTTTGTCAATAATGCCGGCATCACTCGCGACGGCCTGCTCGTGCGCATGGACGAAAAGCAGTGGGACAGCGTCATCGCCGTCAATCTTAAAGGGACCTTCAACGGGACCAGAGCGGCGGCCAGGGTGATGATGCGGCAGCGCGCCGGCAAGATCATCAACATCGCCTCGGTAGTGGGGCTGATGGGCAATGTTGGACAGGCCAACTATGCCGCTTCCAAAGCGGGCGTGATCGGTCTGACCAAATCGGCAGCCAAGGAGCTGGGCGGACGCAATGTGCAGGTCAACGCCGTCGCCCCGGGCTATATCGAGACCGACATGACCAGGGAGCTGCCGGAGGAGGCAAAGCAGGGTTTTCTCGCCCTCATCCCCCTCAAGCGGCCCGGCACTGCGGGAGATGTGGCGGATATCGTCCTCTTCCTGGCCAGCCCCCTCGCTGACTATGTGACCGGTCAGGTGGTGCAGGTCGATGGCGGCATGGTGATGTAGGAGAGGGCAGTTTGAGAGCAGACTAATCAACTATTAAAAGTATAAAAGAACCAGAAGAACAAGTAAAACACTTCAAAACCTACTCAGGAGGAAAAACCAATGGCAATTGAAGATCGCGTAAAAGAAATCATCGTCCAGCAGCTTGGCGTTGCCGCCACCGAGGTCGTCCCCGAAGCATCCTTCATCGATGATCTGGGCGCCGATTCACTGGATACCGTCGAGCTGGTTATGGCGTTCGAGGAAGAGTTCGGCATCGAAATTCCCGACGACGAGGCTGAGAAACTCGCCTCAGTGGGCGATGCGCTCAAGTATCTCAATGAGAAACTGGGCAAGAATTAACACCCACGAGGGGCAGCGCAAGTTGCCCCTCACTTTTAGCTTCCGCCGGCAAGGGCTGAATCATAAAGCTTGTTGAGGTGCGAGATGGATGGCAGAAGAGTTGTTGTGACGGGGATGGGTGTGGTATCCCCGCTCGGCCACACCCCTGTGCAGATGTTTGACAATCTGGTTGCCGGGAAGAGCGGCATCTCCCGCTTTGAGGCCTTTGATTCCTCCGCATTCGATACCAGGATAGCGGGCGAGATCAAGGATCTCGCGGTGACGGATTATATTGAGCCCAAGGAGGCGCGCCGGATGGACCGCTTTGCCCAGTTCGGGGTGATCGCGGCGCAGATGTGCGTGGCCGATGCGGGTATCAATTTTGATCAATTCGATCGCGACCGCTATGGGGTTATTCTGGGCTCCGGCATTGGCGGCATGCAGGTTTTTGAGCGGGAGTGCCAGGTCCTTTTCGAGCGCGGGCCCGGCCGCGTCAGCCCTCTCCTCATTCCGATGCTCAT